>QZJQ01000049.1 GCA_003599795.1 Nitrospiraceae bacterium | reverse complement strand
TTTTAACTCTTCTTTTTTTGATAGCTGTATCGGGTTTTCTCATGAAAAATTTTATACCGGCAGATATAGTTAATATAAAGGCCTTTATGACAGGGATATTTTATTTTAAGATTCTTGAACCGCCTGCGAGTATGCTTTTTTTCTTTCACCTCATAGTGAGTTTAATCTTCCTGATTTTTTTGCCCGCCCATATATTTGCAGCGCCCTTAACAATAATTGACGCAAGAAGGCGCGATGAAGGCATTGAAGAGGTGCTCCATGAAGATTAAAAAGCCCTTTTCAAATGAGCTTGCCCCCATGCAGCTTATTGAGATTGACGCCTGCACGCAGTGCGGCGAATGCCTGAAATTCTGTCCTGTTCAGGAAGTTACAGGCAACGCGGCTATTTCTCCTCCTGAGAAGATACGGATGTTCAGGGAATTCATAAGGGCTACAGAAGGCTTAAAGGCAAGGCTTTTCGGAAGTGAGATTGATGACAGGCTCCTTCAGGATTTTGTTAAGGCAGTCTATGAATGCACCACTTGCGGCGCATGCGGACAGGCTTGCACAGTTGGGATTTTTACGCAGAGGCTCTGGCCTTTTTTGCGCAAAGAGATGGTTAGGCGCGGCCTCGGCCCCATAGGCTCACAGGCGGAAATGCCTGAGGCAGTAAGCAGTACAGGGAATCCTTATAAGAAGCCGTCAGAAGAGAGATTTAAACCATGGTTTCCTGAGAATGTCAGCGTTTCAGAGAAATCAGAGATTGCTTATTACGCGGGCTGCACAGGCGCATATGAAGCGCAGCCAATGGTAAGAGGAGATGTAATTGTCTTAAATGCAATAGGAGTGGGATTCACAATGCTTCCCCCTGAAGAAGAAGTATGCTGCGGATTTCCGCTTTTTATAACAGGACAGCATGACTTGCTTGAGGGTTTAGTTAAAAGGCTTGTGGATGCGTACGCAGGCAGAGGGGTTAAAACACTTTTGTGCTCATGCCCGTGCTGTGTGAATATCATGGCAAGGGACTGGCCTGTTTTCTACGGCAGGGAGCTTCCTTTCAGGATACGGCATATTACGCAGTTTGTCTCTGATGCTGTTAAAAATGGAAAACTTAAAATAAAAAAAGAATTAAGAGAGAGGCTGATCTATCATGATCCGTGTTATCTGAGCAGGGGTGTAGGAATAATAGAAGAGCCCCGGATGGTTCTTGAAAGCATTTCAGGCGTTAAACTTCTGGAGTTTGATAGAAACAGGGCTAATTCCAGATGCTGCGGAGCAGGAGGCGCTGCAAGAAAGGTCTTTCATGAAAATGCAATTGCAATGGCAAGATTGACGATTGATGAGGCTGTCATGAAAAAAGCTGACAGGCTGATACTGAGCTGCCCTGCCTGTTATGCAAAAGTGAATGAGGCGATGACAGAGCATGACAAGCAAATAAGGATTACAGACATTATGGAGCTCATCGCAGAACTGATTGTCAATGACGCTTAGAGAGGTGAAATGACATGAGCCATTTTAATATCAAATGCAGGCATTGCAGCAAGGAACTGAGAGAGGTTTATTGCGCATTTTGCGAGCACTGCAAGGATGCGCTGCTTGTAACTGAGTATAAAGATGAAAGATTCAGTGAGGACAATGAAAAGAAGGGAATATGGAGATTTAACTGGATTCCGGTGCATGGAACGGATTTTGAACAGTCCGGAACTTTGGTTTATAAATCAGAGAAACTTTCAAGACATTTAGGGCTTGAGAACCTCTATATAGCATTCAATGGTTTCTGGCCTGAAAAGGGCGCTTCACTTCAGACCTGCACATTCAAGGAGTTTGAGGCTGCAGTTGTACTTCAGAATGCAAGGGAGAATGATGTCCAGGGGCTGATTGTCGCTTCAGCAGGAAATACAGCAAGGGCCTTTGCGCATCTCTCAATAGTTTCAGGATTTCCTGTTGTCATAGTCGTTCCGACAATGTGCCTTGCCGAGATGTGGTATCTCGAAAGCTCATCGCTTATCCCCACCCTTGCAGTCGGCGATGGCGATTATTCGGATTCCATTGATGTTGCAAGGAGAATTGCACAGGCAGTCGGGTTTCCTTTTGAGGGAGGGGTAAAAAATATTGCAAAAAGAGACGGGCTCGGCATTGTTCTTCTTGAGGCAGTTTCAGCGATGAAGGGACTGCCTGACCATTATTTTCAGGCTGTGGGAAGCGGGACAGGCGCGATTGGTGTGTGGGAGATGTCAGAGAGGTTTTTAAGGGATGGGAGATTCGGTTCAAAACTCCCTGTTTTGCATCTTGCGCAGAACGAGCCTTTCACTCCCATGAAAAATGCGTGGGAAAAGGAAAGCAGGGAGCTTTCTCCTGTTGACCTGAGGCCTGAGCTCATAGGGAAAATAACTACCAGGGTTTTGTCCACACGCTATCCGGCATATTCCATAAAAGGCGGTGTTTATGATGCTTTGAAGGCAACAAAGGGAAGGATGCATGGAGTAAGCAATTCAGAGGTTTATAAGGCAATGGATATTTTTGAAAATATTGAGGGGATTGATATTGTTCCTGCATCAGGGGTTGCGGTAAGTGCCCTGATTAATGCCGTGAAGGATGGTATAGTTAAAAAGGACGAAGTGATTCTTCTTAATATCACGGGCGGCGGCGAAAAGAAACTCGGACAGGAGAAAAAGACTTATAATGTTCAACCGCAGGTGATATCAAAGAAGATTACAGATAAGGAGATAGAGGAGCTTTTATGCCCGGTCCTGAAGAAGAACTCATAGGAATATTGAAAAATAACGGAGTTGATTTCACTTCGTCGCTTCCGTGCGAGAAGATAAAAACACTTCTTGAAATGGTTGAGGACAGTTTTTTCCATGTTCCGCTTACAAGAGAAGAGGAAGGGGTTGGAATATCAGCAGGCGCTGCGCTCTCAGGCAAGAAGCCTGCAATGTTTGTGCAGAGTTCTGGCATAGGGAATATGATAAATGCCCTCTTGTCTCTCACAGGCTTCTATCGGCTTCCTCTTGCGATATTCGTGAGCCAAAGGGGTATTTACAAGGAAAAGATTGCCGCTCAGCTTCCGATGGGACAGAGGCTGCCGATGATTTTAAAAGGAGCAGGGATAAGTTATTCGGTTATCAGCAAAAGAGATGATTTTAGAGTAATAGGGAAAAAGCTTAGAAATGTTTATGCAAAGAACATGATTCATGCATTTCTTTTAAGTCCAGAGATATGGGAAAATGCAGGGGTCAGGGGTCAGGGGTTAGGGGTTAGGGAGCGGGTCAAGAAGCCATTTTTAACTTGCAGTCTGCAACCCGCAACTTCTCCAAAATACACACGTTATGAAATACTTAAAATTATTGCGCCGTATCTTTCAGAAAAAATAGTTGTCTGCAATCTCGGGTTTCCCGCTAAAGAGCTTTTTCATGTAAAACATCAGCCATCAAATTTCTATATGCTTGGAAGCATGGGCATGACAACTCCCATCGGACTTGGTGTTGCCCTTTCATCAAAAAAAGAAGTTGTAGTCATAGACGGAGATGGAAGCCTCTTGATGAATCCGGGCACACTTGCAACAGCAGCCTGTCTTGCGCCCGGGAATCTCACAATCTTAGCAATAGACAACAAAGTATACGGCTCCACAGGAAACCAGCCGACTCTTACGGGAGCATGCGTTGACCTTGAGATAACTGCAAAGGGATTCGGGATTAAGGATACGGTAAAGGCAGCTACAAAGAAAGAGCTGATTAATGCAATGAAAAGGAGAGGCAAAGGCATCAGATTCATTCATGCACTTGCTGTCTCCGGAAACAGGGACGTGCTAAATATTTCATTACATCATCTGGTGAATAAGAAACAGGTGATGGGGTTTATAAAGACCTAAAGCCTTCCGGTTTTCTCATACTCTTCTATATAAAGTTTAAGAGCCCTAAGCATCAGCCAGTCAATTGAGGCACTATTTTCTGATGCGATTTTCATGAGCGAGTCAAGGACTTCTTTTTCAGGTGCAGAGACTGCAGGGGCATCTTCTGTCTTATTCCTCTTTTTTTCGCTGTGTTTTTTATGTTTTTCTTTTTTCTCATCATGCCCAATATCTGTTTCAGGCATTCTTTTTTTGTGCTCCCTTTTAAGAAGTTCTATAAGGGCCTTAACATCTCCTGCATGGACCGCGTTTGTGACCTCTTCAGGCGGTATTTGCAGAGAAGGAACTCCCTCTTTCTTTTCAGTTTTTTCCATAAAGCCCTCAGGCGGCATCATCCCTGTCATTCCCATCATCATGGAAGCAAGTTTTTTCGCATGTTCGCCTTGCGGAAGTTCGCTCCGGAAAAAATCTTCTATTCTTCCACTTGCCATTGCCTCAGCCATCCTGTCAGCAGTAAGGGGAATATCCTTCTGAGATTCATCGTATAGCCTGTTTCTTCCAAACGGAGTTTTAGGCGGTATGGGTAAATGCTTCTTTTTCTTTGGCATGTCACTTCACCTCTTAATAACTATAACACAGAACTGTTAAGCCGAGATTCCATCACTATAATGCTCTTTTTCAGGATGAAGCTTTTCTATAAGGGATAAGTCAAATATCTCATTCTCTGAAATTTCCCTGTTTATGTAGCCGAGCCGCTTAAGCGCTTTCACAAATGCCACTGTAGAAGATATATAGCCTTCGGTGATTTTTGAGCAGTATTTGGGAGATATCTTAAGAGTATCAAGGAGAAGTTCTTTGTCTATAAAGCCGATATAATCAGCAATTAACCTTGATGCCTCTCCAGGTTTATTTCTTATAAAAGCTGTTGCCTCTTCGTGGAGCATCAGAAATTGCTCAACCACAGCTTTTTCTTTATTCAGAAATTTCTTATCAGCAATAATCCCATAACTCGGGTTATTCGGCCAGAGCATTGAGGGCGGATAGAGTATCTTTCCGCCGGCATAGCGCTTTATCGCAGCAGCAAGGGCAGGGGTTCCAAATGCGACAGATATTTCTCCCTTAACCATTGCCTCCGGAATCATATCAGCCCACTGAAAGTTTATGACGGCTACTTCTTTTTTAAGATTAAATTTCTCAAGGCAGTCTTGAAGAATTACGTCATGAATAGAGCCTTTTCCCGGAACCCCGATCCTTCCGCCTTTAATCTGGCTTAGGATATTATTCATATCTGCTTCATCAGGAAAGCCCTTAAGTTCTTTTTTGCCTGAAATTACCGTGCCTTCGACATGTCCGCCCGCAACACAGATTATATTTATACCTCTGTTTATGCCAATAATCGCGGGAGGAAGCCCTATATATGCAATATCAAGTTCGCCTTTGTCGAACGCATCCGCAATTGCAGGGCCTGTGCCGAAGAGCCTCCAGTCAATCTCTACGCCAAGCCTTGAGTTTGTATCGGCCCTTGCCATCAGAATGATTGCCGTATGATAAAAAGTTGAAAGATGCCCGATTCTAAGCAGCATAATTTATTTTCTATTAAATGCCCGATGAAAGTTTTTCTCCGGTTATAACAAAAACAGGGTTCAGAGCCGAAAAGCTGCTGCCCTCTCCAATCTTTTTCATTCTGGAAACAGAGACCTGTGAGACATCAACAAGAAACCCGTTTCTTTGAAGTCCAGCGACGGCAATGTTGAGAGTCTCAACTGTTGCGGCATTTATCACAATAATTGCAGTTTGCATCTTGGCGATTAACCCAATTATATCTTTAAGTTTCCCTCCGCTGCCTCCTATGAAAACCCTGTCCGGGGCCGGGAGGTTTATCAAAACATCAGGCGCCGGTCCTTTTATTGTTTCAATATTGGTTGCATCAAATTTAATCCTGTTCTCTTTGATGTTTTTAATTTGCTCCTCGTTTTTTTCAATAGCAAATACTTTCAGCTCAGGATACAGCCTTGCAGCTTCAATTGACACAGAACCCGAGCCTGCGCCTATGTCCCATAGCACGCCTCTTTGAGGAAGCCTCAGCCTGTGAATGGTTACGGCCCTAACTTCATCTTTAGTAATAAGTCCCCTTGAATGAATGATTTCATTTTCCTTCAATCCAAAGCTGACTGCTGACTGCTGACTGCTGACTGCTGACTTTATTATCACTACATTCGGAGTTTCAAAAGTCATCCCTGCAATCTCTTCAGGCGCGCCTTCTGTTATTTTTTCATCGGGATAGCCGAGTTTTTCGCAGACATACATAACAGGCAATAGGCTATGGGCAATAGGCGATAGGATTAGAACTTTTGAGATCGCTGAAGGATTGTTTTCTTTGTCAGTGAGGATTGCGATTTTGGGATATTTTTGAAGTAAAGAAGGAATATCGGTTATCTCATATGGCAGCCTTCTTCTCTTTTCAGGGTCAGGCCCCCCGTGAAGGCTCATTAAAAATGCATCATCCCATGATTCTTTTATTCGTGAGAATGCGATCTGAATGCTTGATAAATCAGGGAATATCTCAACCATATCTTTTCCGAATTCCCTGATCGCTCTCCTGCCGATTCCGAAAAACGTCGGGTCGCCTGAGGCGAAGAGGGTAATGAATGACGAAGGACGAGCAACGAGGGACGAGTGAATGAATTTTATTGTTTCGTCCACATTGTTTATTACTTGTATCTTGTCTTTAACCGCCTCATATTCTTTATATCCCTTAAAAACCTCAAAGAGCCTTTTGGAAGCCAGGATTACCTGAGAGCCGGCAATAATCTCTCGTGCCCTTTTATCAAGGGGCTTGTAACCGATTCCTATGACGTAGAGTTTGCTCACACTTTTTGGTTTCTAATAAAAGAGAAAATAGCTTATTCACAAACAACAGTTTGCTTAATATGCGTAACTTACCACACCTTTCTCATGCTCTTGAGAGATGCCAGATAGTCCTCGTGCTCCAGATTTGCCTCAACCCCGTAGTCCTGGAATATGTCCATCATTTTTGAGATGGAAACCCCTGCTATTCTTGCAGCCTTTTCGATAGATGCCTCGGATTTTTTATATTTTTCTATAGCGAGCATTACCCTGCCAAGGTCAACAAGCTCTCTGACGGCTTTTGAAACATCCTCTTTTTCTTCTTTTGCAAGATGAGATAAGAATTTATAGTCATTGTCGTCCACACGTATACTTAGAGTTTTTGTTGCCATTTTAAATTCCTCCTTTTATTTGTTTTTCCGCATCAGCAATTATTGCCTTGCCATATCTGCCTATAGATTCAAGCCGTTGTAATTTTAAAAGAGCCTCATTTTTATCAATGAGTTGTTTTTCAAATGCCCTTATTAAAATAGCTATGGCAGTAATAAACTCAATTTTTAATATTTTGCATGCCCTTATCGCATTCCTATCATCTGTCGCAATAAAACGCATATTCTCCTGAATAGCAAGACTTATCGCGTCTGCCTCGCCTTGGTCTATATTAAAATCGATCATAAGCTTATCTGACTGCCGCTTGTTTTTAGTTTTTAAAATGCTTATTTTTTTATTCTTAATCAACTTCAATATGAGGGGAGAATCCTCGTATCCTGCCTGGGCAACTTCTAAAGCAACGCTCTCAGGCACTAAAACCTTCTCCTGAAAATTGGATATAAACAATTCCAGCAAATCTATTTTTGCAAGAAGAATTAATGTTGATGCATCAAAGATTATCATGCAATTCAATTGTAATCAGTTGTATGACAAATGTCAACTCTGTTCACTGTTTGCAATTATCTCTCCTTCATACGATACAAGATATGAAATAACAGGGATTCCTGATGAAATGCTTTCTGCATATTTTTTAGCGGCAACACAAACTTTAGAAAAAAGTGCTGAGTGCTGAGTGCTGAGTGCTGAGTGCTGAATGAAATTAAAAATTTCCATCGCAGTATTGAATTCTTGAACTAATCCCAAATCTCTAACCCCCAATCCCTTCAAAAACTCCACTGCCTTTTTTATATTAATTGCCCCGTGCCTTACATGAGTCTGTGGTGTTGCCATAGCAATCTTCAGCATCTTTGCCCACTGAGCGCAGAGATGTATTTTTTTAAATCCATGTTCTTTTGCCCCAAGCAGTGCGAATTCAAGATAATCACCCATCATCACATAAGATTCCTGTGGGAGGTTGAATTTATTCATATGAGCTTTTTCTGATGACCTTCCCGCAGACAATACTATCTCACTGCGTCCCATTGCTTTAGCGACATCCATTGATGATGTGATGGTTGCTGTCCATGCCTCTGAGGATATCGGCTTTACGATGCCGGTTGTTCCGAGTATGGAAATTCCGCCGATTATGCCCAGACGTGAGTTCAGCGTTTTTTTAGCAAGCTTTTCGCCGTCAGTGACTGAAATTATTATCTCAATTGCTGATGTCGGGGACCGTCCCGATTCTACGGCTGCGCCCGTAAATATGGGACAGTCCCCTCCTTGTTGATTACTGAGTGCTTCCATCACAGCTTCTTTTATCATTCTCCTTGGCACCGGATTTATAGCCGCTTCACCAACAGGTATTGTCAGCCCCGGTTTTGTGACTATGCCGACTCCCTTACCGCCCTTTATTTCCACTGATGTATGATGCATGATGCACGATGCGAGTTCTTTTTTATCATGCATCCTGTATCCTGCATCTTGTATCCTGGCCTCTGCAACTATCTCTGCTCCATTTGTGACATCAGGGTCATCGCCGGCATCTTTTATAACCGAAGCCCATGCGGTTTTATCTTCTGTTCTGTATCCTGAATTCTGTATCCTGAATTTATGCCGGCTTCCATCAGGAAAGGGAATTTCAACATCAATGGGGTTAGGGGTTAGGGGTTGGGGGTTAGTATAATTTATACCAATCCCCAATCCCCAGTCCCTAATCCCTAATAAGAGCATTGCCGCTGCCTTTGCTGTTGCTGCTGCACAGGCTCCGGTTGTATAGCCTGAGCGCAATTTTTTATTTTTCGATGCCACGTCTTGCCTTGACTCCTTTACTTTTATAATGCTTCACCTCTTTCATTTCAGTGACAAGGTCAGCTTTTTGTATAACTTTTTTGTGAGCATATCTGCCTGTGATTATAAGCTCTGTGCCTTTTGCCTTTGCGTCCATAATCTTCAACAGGTCTTTTATAGAAACGAGATTGTATTTTACAGCTACATTTATTTCGTCAAGAATTACCACGTCATACTTGCCGGAACTGACAATATTGCTTACTTCTTCAAATCCGTCCTGCGCTGCTTTTACATCACCTTCATCAGGAGCCCTTTTAAGAATAAAGCCTTTCCCGTATTGCTTTATGGTTATTAAATCTTTCAGTCTTTCAAGGGCCTTGTGTTCGCTGCATTTACGCTGTTTGATAAACTGTGCAATAAAAACCTCAAGCCTCGCGCCTGCTGCCCTTAAAGCAAGGCCCAGGGATGCTGTGGTTTTGCCCTTTCCGCTGCCTGTGTAAACCTGTATATAGCCTTTATGCATACCTGTACTCATACTGCATCTGCTGCAGAGAGCCTTCTCTGAGAAGATATGGAACCTTATCTTCAGATATCAATTTAAAAGCATATCTTATCATCTCTTTGTAAAACTCGCAAAACTCAGCCTTTCTGTACATATTGCCTCTCGCATACATCTCAGCAGGGCATGGCGAGCCGCATATATGCCTGAAATCGCAGGCTCTGCATTCATCAATCTTCTCCACAGTCCTTGCCCTGATTGTTTTAAATGGCTTTGAGTTCATCGCTTTTTCAATTGATGTCTTGAAGATATTTCCTCCTGAAAATTCTTTGAAGCTGATAAACTCGCCGCAAGGAACCATATCGCCGTTTGCAGTGATTGTAAGAAATGTCCTGCCTCCGCCGCAAGGGGAGATGTCACACATCATGCGCCTAGCAGCAGGCGATATTATTGCGAGAATAACATTTGCAAAGTTGCCCACAACGATCTGCCTGCCGGATTTTTTTGTCAAATCAATCGCTGTCTCAACGGCCTTTATTAATTCCTTTGCAAATTCTTTTTCATCAGGTTTCTGTTTTAATGCCTGTTTTTGCGTCACGCGGACAGGGTTTAAAAGTATGCACGGCACTCCTTTTTTATGGAGGAATTTTACATGCTCAGAAAGCTTGTTGACATTGAATTTTGTGACAGTTGAGATCACATTCAACCCCTCATAACCTTTAAACCAATCCAATGCCTGAACAGCCTTGTCAAAATTACCGCCGCCTTTTACTGCCACCCTTGACAGATTATTTGTTTTTGCGTCAGGCGCATCAAGCGATATGCCTACGCCTACCCTGTATTTTTTCATAAACTCCACGTCCTTTTTTTCAAGAAGGAGCGTATTTGTCTGAATGCCGAAAACAAACTTGTTGCTGAATTTTTTTATGGAGTCAAACAGTATATCTTTCACCAACAGAGGCTCAGCGGCATGAAAGACGATTACGGGTTTTTTTCTTGAATCTTTGAAATGTGCTGCAATCTTTTCCAATGCAGTATTGAGCTCCTTACCTGTCATCTGCGTGCCCTGTTTTCTTATTTTGGCAGGGATATAACAGTATGTGCAGTTTGCATTACATCTGTCAGTAGGGTCTATGTATACGCAGTTTAAATCCGCATTAAATCTGAAATCGTGAAGCTCTTTGTCAAGGTGAGCCTTTTTATCGTTGTACAGTTTTATCAGGTCTTCCGGCAGCAGGAAGCCGCCATTATCATTTTTGGGCGCAAGACCCCAGAATACATTGTCGGCGTCAAGCGCAAGTTTCCAGCCGGCATTAATGTCAGAGAATGAAAGTCCGCGATTATTGTTTTTCATTTGTGATCTCCCTTTCGTATTGTTATTTATTGTCTTTCCCGAGAAAGCAGGAACCCAGAGTTGCATAGTGACAGCATCTGGACTCCCGTTTTCTCGGAAATGACAGGGGCGTATTGCATACGCCCCTGCATTACAAAATCCTACAAAGGCAGCTTCTTCTTCGGAACATCCCCGTACATCACAAAGTGGGTCAAACCATTAGCCGTCTTTGTGCATTTGAGATGGTACGATATGACGCTGGCTTTTGCCCTTTTTTTAGTCCCTTTTTTTGGACTGTTCAAATTTCTTCACCTCCTTTCACTCATGATCTGAGAGTTTTCAGTATCTCTCTTCTTGCCTCACCGATGGTGAGAGGGATTTTCTCAAACGGCATATTGTCTTCATGCCTTAGTTTGTATATTAATTCTGCGATCTGGGGAAGCCGCAGTCTCACATTCGCCATGTCATCAGGCGCTGTAAACACCTCTTCGGGAATGCCGCTCCGGACTATGCAGCCCTTGCTTAAGATATAAAGCCGGTCAAGAAACAGGGGAACAAGGTCAACGCTGTGCGTGGCCATGACGATTGTAACGCCCTTGTCTTTATTCAGCCCTGTAAGCAGATTCATCATTTTATATTCTCCCATGGGATCTAATCCGGCTGTAGGCTCGTCAAGAAGCAGTATCTCATGCCCCATTGCCAGAAGCCCTGCTATGCATACCCTTTTTTTCTGCCCGAAGCTAAGGTTATGTATGGACTTTTTTGCGTATTCTTGCATATCAACATCCTTAAGGGCGTTATTTATACGGGTAATGACCTCATCTTCCCTGAACCCCATGTTTATCGGGCCGAATGCCACATCCTCAAATACAGTAGGAGCGAAAAGCTGGTCATCCGGATTTTGAAAGACGAGGCCGGCCTTGCTGTAAATCTCTTTTGGGGAAAGTTTTTTTATATCAGCCCCGTCAAGATACGCGCTGCCTTCAAAATCTTTCATTAAGCCGTCCATTATTTTAAGCAGTGTTGTTTTCCCCGAGCCGTTTGAGCCCAGTATGCCGATAAATTCTCCATGCGAGATATTAACCTCAATATCAGACAATGCCTGTGTTCCGTCAGGATATTTAAATGAATTGATTTGAACAGACAATCTTATCTTTAAATCTGCCATACAAGCCCCATTGCAAATACTAATAAAATTGAGACTGCTACTTCTGAAAACTTGAACGGTTTGTGTTTCAACATCGGAATGTTGCCGTCATAGCCCCTCTGAAGCATTGCAGTTGTTGTGTTCTGGCTGTGCTCAAACGCCTTGAGTGTCAGCGAGCCTGTCAAGGTTCCGAATGAGCGTAACCCCCGCTTAATATTGGAATAACCAAGACGGTTTTTCTGTGCGTTATATATGACCATCGCATCTTCAAAAAGCACAAAGATATATCTGTAGGCAAACAGCGATATTTCTATAAGGCCCTTTGGGATTTTAAGCCATGACAACCCTGCCATTATCTCTGTAAATGGGGTAGAAAAACCTAATAAAGCGACAATAGAGACAGCCCCTAAAATCCTGCTGCCGATTTGCAGTCCATCCATAAGCCCGTCTTTGTGTCCTGTTATTGTGATGCCCCACATCTCTATTGAGAACATAGTCTCCTGTCCTGAAAACAGGAATTTAAGCAATATCACAACAGACGCGATAAACACAGGCTCTGAAAATCTCAGAAGAAACACTCTCAGCGGAACCTTTATCCTAATACAGATACAAAGGCTTATGCCTAATATGAGCAGAGGGAACACAAGCCCTTTATAGCTCAATACCATTGCCAAAACAAAAAGGCTGACGCCAAGTTTTACCCTCGCGTCAACCTGCGAAAGCAAATTATCTTTTTTGAAGTATTCGCTAAAGATTTCCATGCTCTTTATTCTTTTACTTTTTGTCCTTTATTTCCAGTCAGTTCTTTCCAATAATATCCTGCTGCAAAGCCTCCTATTGTGCCTGCCAGGAGAAAGACAAAAAGAAGCAGGTCGCCCTGATCTGTATTAATGAACGGCTCCTTCGCCTCTCTGCCATGCTCTTTTGCAACCTTTTCAATTACAGATTCGTCAACGCCCTGCCATTTTTCAGACTTTTCAGCGCTGAAAGCTGAAGGCTGAAGGCTGAAAAAGAACAGCAGAGCAGCAGAGCAGCAGAGCAGCAAAAAAAATATTCCGCAACTCTGAACTTTGAACTTTGAATTTTGAATTTTCATATTGCTGTCACCTCCGCTGCCTTGATTACCCGCATCTTTACCAGAAGGTCAGGCCTTTTCTTGTAAAGCAGTGTAACCATGCCTGCTGTCATTGCGCCTTCAAGGATTCCCAGTGGAAGCTGAGTCGGAATAAATGCGATAAGTATCTTCCAGAAAAGCGGCATGAATGCCGAATCTCCTTTTATGCCTGATGCGAGTTCAACAGATGTTGTGAAGTATGTTGCCCAGTCAGCAAGCAGGCCTGCCATAAATCCTGAAACTGCAATATTCACCTTTATCAAACGTAATACCTTGAAAGTTAAGAATCCGGCGAATGAGCCCATAACTCCCATGGAAACTATATCAGCGCCCCATGTGCTTAAGCCTCCGTGAGCAAGGAAAAGGGCCTGAATCAACAGAGCAACTGCTGTAACAAGTATGCTTATTGCGGGTCCGACAAGTATCCCTGATATTCCCGTTCCTGCAGGATGAGAGCATGTGCCTGCTGTGGGTACTGGCACAGGCATGCACGAAATAATGAATACAACGGCAGCCATGAGCCCAACAAGGGGTTTAAATGAAAGGTCAATTGAAGAGAGTTTCTTGAGCTTATATAATCCCCATGCTACAAACGGAACTGCGATAGCAGACCAGAGCAATGCCCAGTTAAATGGCAGTATGCCCTCAGAGATATGCATTGCATGAACGTCAGAGGCAGTGAATAGTGAATAGTGAACAGTGAATAGTAAAAATATTCCATAATTTTTAATTTTCATTTGGTTTCCTCCGCTGTTTTTAATAGCGCATTAACTATAGCCGCTGCCACAGGGCTTCCGCCTTTTCTGCTCAAATTAGTAATAAAAGGAAAATGCTGTGTTGAGAGTAATGCCTTTGATTCAAGCGCCTTAACAAAACCAACAGGAACGCCGATAAGGAGTGGCAAGGATGCACGATGCACGATGTGTGATTCATGATTAAAGATTTCAATTGCTTTCAGTAAGGCAGTGGGTGCGTTTCCTATGGCAATAATTCCTATGTTATTCTTTTCTTTTAACACTGACTCAATTCCCGTCTCTGCTTTTGTTTTGTTGTCCTGTTCCACGGGGACAGTCCCGATTCTACGACTTCGCTTCGCTTCGTCCGTAAATCTGGGACAGTCCCCTGCTGATTGCTGTATGTTGCATATCACCTCTCCGCCCCATTTCTTTAGCAGTTTTTTATTTATTCCTGCCTTCACCATTTCAACGTCAGTAAGAATGTCTTTGCCTGACTTTATAGCATTGATTCCTGTGGTTATAGCGCCTGGATGAAAAAGGAGAGTCTTCTTAAATTCAAAGTCCGCAGTGGTATGTATCACACGTTTTATAATTGGCACTTGTTCCTGAGGAACATCGCTTAAATCTGTTTCACCGGAGAGGATTTCAAAACTCTTCTCTTCAATCTCCGCTGGCATCAGAGCACCGGCTGTTTTAATCCTTTCAGCTATTACTTGAACCAGTTTTTCGTGAATGCCGAGAGGCTCCGTGTAAATAAATTCAACATCAGGATACATTTTTTTAGCTTTCTTTATCATTTCAGGGATGTCTTTTGTTACATGCATTCCGCTGATAAGGAAATAGGGATGAATTATTATTTTTTTAGCTCCGCTTAAAACACTCTCTTTAATCATATCCGGCAACTCAGGCTTTGCAAACTGCAGATATGCAACCCTTACACATCCTTTGCTGCAATCCGGATGAATCATGCCGTGCAAAAGCCTTCCAATTGTCTCTATGTTGTTCGCATCTTTTTTTGGGCTGCCGTGCCCTATCAGTATTATGCTTTCCATTACTGCTCCTTTATGTGATTTAGGAAATTCCGCACAATTTCGGGACTGCTTCCAAAGTGCATGTGAATATAACTTGCGAGTGTGTTTTTAAATTTATAGCCTGATGAGTTAACAAACTCGCCATGATTGTTTCTGACAGAATAGACTTTGTCTATAGTCACTCTTCTTGCCGACGGGGACAGTCCCGATTCTACGACTCCGCCTCGCTCCATCCGTAAATCTGGGACAGTCCCCTCCGGCTTCGCTTGGCGCTTAACTATCTCAGAATAATGAAACTCATGCCCCCTTAATTTTTTACCTTTTTTACCGAGGATGCAGTCTTCATTTAATAGAATCTCTCTATAGCCAAGATGCGCTCTTCCCTTTTTCATCTCTGTCTCAAAAGGAAAGGCCCCAGCCATTTCAAAAAATTTTCCGTCAAAATCATAAATCCCTTTTGACAGATACATCAGCCCGCCGCATTCAGCATATATCGGCTTGCCTGAAAGGGCCCAGTTATTAATTGATTCCATCATAGATGTATTTTGGGACAGTTCCTTTGCATAAAGCTCAGGATAGCCTCCGCCGATGTATAGTGCGTTAACAGCCTCAGGAATTTTGTTATCCGAAAGCGGACTGAACGTAACTATCTCTGCGCCTGCACCTCTCAATAAATCCAGATTGTCTTCATAATAAAAGCAGAAGGCCTTGTCATATGCAACAGCAATTTTTGGAGCAGTAGAACAGCAGCGCAGTAGCGCAGTAGCATTTTTCTGCTGCTCTGGTGCTCTACTGCTCTGTTGCGCTATATTTAAAATCTTGTCCACATCAATATGCTCCAATACCGCATCCGCAAGCCTTTCTATATTTTCATCAGCAACAGGGTTTTCTTCCGCGACAGTCAGCCCAAGATGCCTGTGAGGAATCTCAAAATCTAACTCCCTTGGCAGATAGCCTAAAACCTTAATATCACAAACGCTATTTTTAAGTCTTTCGTAGTGCCTCTCTGAAGCAACGCGGTTGAAGATAATACCCGCTAAGGGATTAGGGGTTAGGGGCTGGGGGTTAGCTTTTTTACTAATCCCAAATCCCCAATCCCTAAACCCTGCAACCACCGCTCCTGCGCTCTCGGCCATGCCGCTGGCGTCAACAACTAAAATTACAGGCAGGTTAAGAAATCCTGCCAGCCTTGCAGTGCTGTATTCACCGTCATACATTCCCATAACGCCTTCGATGATTGATATGTCAGCATTTGCTGCGTACTTATGAAAACATTCTTTGACATATTTCTCACCGCACATCCATATATCAAGGTTTCTTGAATGTCTGGCTGTAACAAGCCTGTGGAGCCCTGTGTCAATGAAATCAGGGCCGGCCTTGAACGGCTGGACTTTCAGCCCTCTTTTCGTCAGGGCAGCCATAAGCCCGAGCGTTATTGTCGTTTTTCCGCACCCGCTATGAGTGCCTGCTATCACTAAGCCCCGCATAGTTCCCCAAGCTCCCCTATTAACCGCATATTGTTTTTTCTTGATTTGACCGCAACCCTGATATACGAGCCGTCAAGCCCCGTGAAATTAGAACAATCCCTTACGAGGATTCTCTTATTTCTCAATGCTGATACTATCTTTCTTGCGTTATTTAGTTTTAATAAATAATAATTTGCCTCTGACGGAATGTAGCTAATCTCCAGTCTTTTGAATTCCTTTTCCAGAAAATCTTTTTCCTGTTTGATTAACTTGAAAGTTCTTCTCTTATATTCAATATCCCTGAAGGCTGCAATCCCTGTTGTTTGTGCAAGGGTATTTATTGTCCACGGCTCTTTATGCTTTTTTACTGTTTCAGTAATATTTAACGGAAACACTCCATATCCAATTCTTAAGCCTGAGAGCGCATAAAATTTTGTAAGCGACCGCAAGACTATCAGATATGGATTTTTCTCAGTCTCTTTGATTACGCTTTCCTTTGGCGTAAAATCCATAAATGCCTCGTCAACAACGAGATAGCATTTAAGTTTTTTTGCTGCATTTGCAATTTTCATCACATCAGCTTTTTTAAGCGTCCTGCCTGTAGGATTATTAGGATTGCATAGAAAAGCCATATTACAATGCGTGAGACGTGAGGCGTGAGACGTGAGGCGTGAGAGCGCTGTTATTAATTCGTCAGGGCTTATCTCAAAATTATTTTCTCTTCTTAACTCATAACTCCTAACTTTTAACTCATAACTCTTACACGCCCTTTCATACTCAGAGAATGTCGGCGCAGGGATAAGCACCCTCTCAGGCCTCAAGGCGCGGGCAACAAGGTAAATCAATTCTGTGCTCCCGTTGCCGCATATAATTGATTCCGGGTTTATTTTATATTGTCCTGAAATCTGCAGCCTTAATTTTTTAGCGTCAGGGTCGGGATAATTATACAAATACTTTGCGTCATGCCTTATGGCTGAAATCGCGCTCTTCGGTACGCCGAGGGGATTGATTGACGCGCTGAAATCTACAATCTCTTTTTCCGGAATATTCAGGCACTGCGCGGCGCTGTAAATATTGCCTCCGTGGATGTGATTCAAAAACCCTAATTTAAAATTGTTATTTTTCATGCCTTTATTATTGTCTTTAGTATAAGAGCTGTGATAGCCAGTGTTAGGCCGATAAGAGAGGCAACTTTCACGACTCTGATAGTATCTTCGGATGCTTTCAGATAATGCTGACTGGATGCCTCATCTCCAATAAATGGTTTTTCGACTACTACCCCGCCGTATGTTGATGGGCCGCCAAGCCTTAGTCCAAGCGCTCCTGCTGCGGCTGCTTCGGGTATGCCGCTGTTCGGGCTTGAATGTTTTCTTCCGTCCCGTCTCATTATCCGGAAAGAATTTTCAGCAGCAGAAGCGGCATTATCCGGGTTTTTGAAAAGAAATACCAGGAAGACCGCTGCAACGATTAGAAGGCCTGTAATCCTTGCCGGAATATAATTGGCGATGTCGTCGAGTTTCGCGGCAGCCCTGCCGAAATTCAAATAGCGCTCATTCTTGTATCCAACCATAGAGTCCAGAGTGTTTATCGCCTTATACGCTATTGCGAGAGGCAGGCCTCCGATGACAAGATAAAACAAAGGCGCAATCACTCCGTCACACAGATTTTCAGCAAGGGTTTCCACTGTTGCCTTCAATACGCCTTCCTCGGAAAGCTCTCCTGTATCGCGTCCCACGATCATAGCCAGTTTTTTTCTGGCTGCGGGAAGGCTGTTATCCTTAACGGATTCAATTACAAGCCGCGCGGATCTCACAAGTTCCCTGAGCGCAAGTGTTGTGGATGTGATATAAACAAGGAGAAGCATGCCTATCAGCATAAACACTCCGTGCGAGCCCCACAAAATTACCTTAGCAACCACGTATGTAATCACATATGCGGGAATTGTGATTATCAAAACAAGCAGTATGCCGGCTGTCTTTTCTTCGGAGGGAGTTGTAATCTCTTTTCGGAGAAAGCCTTCTGTTTTATTTATCGCAGCCCCTAACATCCGCACCGGATGAGGCAGCCATTTGGGGTCGCCGATGGCAAGGTCGACGATAAACGCGAAAAGCAGGTCTATGGGGCCTATCACAGTTTTATTGCCCTCCTTATAAAGTCCATATCAATATTTTTCTTAACGACGTTTGCAAGATTATCAATAGCCCTGTCTTTTATTGCAGTGTAATTTATTTCAGATTCAATGCAGGAAAGATTCTTTTTCTTTCTTGCATGATTGATTATTTCCCTTCTGAAGCTGTCGTTCTCAAAGATGCCGTGCAAATATGTTCCCCAGCAGTTGCTGTTCTGAGAGCCGTCAAGAATTGGTGAATCGGAAAGCCGCTTTAGTCTGAATAATCCGATGTCGCCGGTGCTTGTGCCCATGTGGATTTCATAACCTTTTAGATGTAAGGATGCATGATTCATGATGCATGATTCATGTTTTATTTTGTCTTGTATCGTGTATCCTGTATCTTGCATCGGCTGTATTAATTCTGCCTCCACCCTGCATGTTATTTTTTCCTTGTCAAAAGTCGTCTTTATATTCAGCAGCCCGATGCCGTCAATCTCTTTGCATCGGCTTTCCACGAAGAATGGGTCATATATCTTTTTGCCGAGCATCTGGTATCCTCCGCACATACCTATTATCTGTATGCCTTTTTTGTAAGCTCTTTTAATGCTTGCATCGAGATGACACTCTTTCAGAAACATAAGGTCTTTTACCGTATTCTTTGAACCGGGGATGACTACAATGTCCGCATTTTCTATGTCAGCAGGATTTGAGGAATAAACGAGTTCCACATCAGGCTCATACGCAAAAGGGTCAAAGTCAGTGAAGTTGGAAATATATTGCAGTTTCACAACAACGATTTTTATTTTTTTACCCTTGACCCCCTGACTCCTTAACCCCTTGACCCCTGATAATGAAAGCCCATCCTCTTCAGGAAGCCCGATATCTTTTATATAAGGTAACACGCCTATCACAGGTATTCCGGTCTTTTCGCTAATCATTTCAAGTCCGGGCCTGAGTATCTCCATGTCTCCGCGGAATTTATTAACTATAAAACCCCTGATATGCCTGCTGTCTTTACCAAGGAGTTTAACGGTTCCATAGAGAGATGCAAAAACGCCGCCCTTATCTATATCGCCGACTAAAATTACAGGGGCCTTTGCGTGTTTTGCAACAGACATATTTACAATGTCAACGTCCATGAGGTTTATTTCCGCAGGGCTTCCGGCGCCTTCCATTATTATCAGTTCATGTTTTTTTGAAAGCCTGTCAAACGATTCCTTAACAGCGCTCCAAGCCGTTTTCTTAAAAGCGTAATATTTCTTTGCCTTCATGGTTGAATGGACTTTGCCGTGAATAATAACCTGCGAGCCGGATTCTCCTGATGCCTTGAGAAGTATGGGATTCATATCAACTGTCGGCTCAATCCTTGCTGCCTCTGCCTGAAGCGCCTGCGCCCTTCCTATCTCTCCGCCTTCAAGTGTTATATAAGAATTCAACGCCATATTCTGGGCCTTAAACGGCGCCGCATTTACGCCGCTGTCTTTAAAAATTCTGCATAGAGCGGCAACGAGCAGGCTTTTCCCTGCGCCTGAGCCTGTTCCTTGAATCATCAATGCTTTAGCCAATGGCAGCTCCATTTAAAAGTTTTACTACCGGATACTTTTCCCAGAACTCTATTATGTTCACTGCTGCAAAATCCTGTTCAATCCTGAATATGTTTTCAAGAGGGATACCCATTATATGACATAGCATTATCCTGTTGACGCCGCCATGCGCAACAACTGCTATGCTTGAAGAAGATGCAAGATTCATGATGCAAGATTCATGATTTTTTTTATCCTGCATCCTGTATCCTGCATCCTGTATCCTGTTGCAATTGTGATTATCCATAATTTTGTTCAAAGCAGATATGGCCCTCTCTCTTACCTCAATAGTGCTTTCTCCTCCCATCGGGCTGTATTTAAGCGGATTGTTAGCCCATGCCTCAAACTCCTGAGGGTATTTTTCTTTTATTTCTGTGAAAGTCATACCCTCCCATATACCAAAGCTTCTTTCTCTAAGATTTTCTATTACAATGGGCTTTAAACCGTGCGGCTCCGCTATTATCTCCGCGCTCTTTAACGCCCTGCTTAGAGGAGAGCAATAGACGGCCTTCAGTTTGTCGTTATTGGTCTTATATGTCCTATAAGACTTATTTAAATATTCTGCAACTTGCTCTATCTGTCTTTGCCCATTTTCAGAAAGTGGCACGTCAATGCTTCCTTTATAGCGCTTTGCCTCGCTTCCTTCTGTTTCGCCGTGCCTGATTAAATAGATAGTCGTGACCATATTATCACCGCCAGTAAGAAAAATACCTCAGTAAGCTCGCTTGTTGCTCCGAGGGTATCGCCTGTAATGCCCCCGAATTTTTTATTAAAGAAATAAACCGATATGCGGCAGAAAAAGTACAGCGCTGTAAAGAGGATTGCATAAAAGATATGCTGATTATCAAGCACATACCTGCTTGCAAGCGCCTGTATTAATATTAGTATCAGGACAAGAAGAATAGTAGAAATTGCAATTTCTTTAACGCCTGTTTTATCCGTAAAGATTTTCCCTAATCCATTTTCACGCGCAGCCTTTCCATGAACCATTGTCACAACCATCGTCCATTTTGAAAATACCGGCATAAGAAGCAATGACGAATAATAAGTAAACGGGAGAAAATGCGTCAGGTTTTTAAGGGCGGCGTATTTCAGAAGCAGCGTAAAGACTATCGCTGTGACGCCTGCGGGTCCGGTTAAGCTGTCCTTTATCACAGACAGCCTTTTTTCTTTATCCCTTACTGAATCACCTGATGATTTAACGGCAATTGCGTCAAATGTGTCTGCAAGGCCGTCAAGATGAAAGCCTCCGTTTGACATGACAAGCACAAGAAGTACAAGCCCGATAACAAGCTCCTGATGAAAAAATATGCCTGATAAGTATTCGGTGAGAACAAGCAGAATGCCCTGAAGCAAACCAACAAGCACAAAAAAGGAGGCGCTTTTGGCAACATCGTCCTCATTTGCGGACAAATTCTTTTTGACCGGAATTAGCGTCAGAAACTGAAATGCAATTAACATCTGTTTTATCATTTTGCCCGCAACTCCTAACTCTGGACTCTAAGCTTTTTCTGAAACCCCGGCTTCGCCGAATGTCGCCATTTCTTTGTAAATTTTCAACCCCGCCTCTATCATAAGCATTGCAAGCGCAGCGCCCGTGCCTTCACCGAGCCTCAAATCAAGGTCCAGTATAGGCTTTAACCCCATTTTATCAAGCATTGCCTTATGACCTATTTCAACAGAGTTATGAGCTGCAAACATATAGTCTCTTACGCGGGGCTCCATGCAATAGGCGATTAACGCGCCTGCGGTGGAAATAAATCCGTCAATAACAACCGGAATTCTGTTTGACGCCGCGCCGAGTATCAACCCTGCAATACCGCCAATCTCTGCGCCGCCAACTTTTGCAAGAACATCTATCGCATCTTCGGATTTGGGTTTATTTAATTTTATGCCTTTTTCAATGACTGCAATCTTTCTTTGCAATGATTCATCAGTTATTCCTGTGCCCTTACCGGTAACCTCAGACACGCGCCTGCCTGTAAGCACAGAGGCAATTGCGCTTGACGGAGTTGTATTGCCGATCCCCATATCGCCTGTGCCGAATATCTTATAGCCTTTCTTCGCGTATCCATTAGCGAGCTCTATGCCGGTCTCTATGCATTTGACGGCGTCATCTCTTGTCATGGCAGGCCCTTTTGTGAAGTTTTTTGTGCCGTTTATCACCTTTAGATTTATAAGACCTGCAAGCTCTCCGAAGTCATGGTCAACGCCTATATCCACCACGACAACATCTGCGGCTGCGTGCTTTGCAAGCACATTTATCCCTGCCCCGCCTCTCAGAAAATTAAACACCATCTGCTGAGTTACTTCTTTAGGATACGCCGATACCCCTTCTTCCGTTACGCCATGGTCGCCTGCAAAAGTGAAGATAACTTTTTTATCAAGTATCGGTTTTTTATTCTCTGTCATTGCGACAAGCCGTTTTGCAAACTCCTCAAGCCTTCCGAGACTTCCAAGAGGTTTTGTGAGATTATCAAGATGTTTTTGAGCAACGTCAGAGAATTCTCCGTTTATTGGCTTGATATTTTTTACTGAAGCGTTAAGCAAATCCATTTCTTCCCCCTATTTTATTTTTACCGGTATTCCGGCAGTCACAAGGTATACATCATCTGAAATCTCAGCGGCCTTTTGATTTAAATAGCCTGCCATATCCCTGAATCTCCTTGACAGTTCGTTGTCAGGAACAAGGCCCATACCAACCTCGTTTGAAACAGCGAACAGTGAACAGTGAACAGTAGACAGCAAACTGCAAAAAGCCTCTATTTCTTTTTCTATGTTTTTATCTGTAAGCATTATGTTTGAAAGCCAGAGAGTCAGGCAGTCAAGAAGTATTACATCGTATTTGTCCTGAACATCCTTTATTAATGCTGAGATATTCAACGGCTCTTCAAAGGTAGCCCATTCAGCAGGCCGTTCTTTCCTGTGCTTCTCAATTCTCGTTTTCATCTCATTATCCAACGCCTGCGCAGTGGCGATATATGCCTTACTTCCCGGCAAAGCAGATGCCTTCTGTAAAGCAAACGAACTCTTGCCGCTTCTTGCTCCGCCGATGATGAATGTTATCAATTCACCCCCCAAAAATAAAAAATCCCCGGAACCCAAAATAGGATTCCGAGGATTGCACCCTGATTCACTTCATCCTCACCTTCCTCTACGGAAAGGCTCTTTTTTAGCTCATAGTTCATGGCTCATGGTCTATTAAAATCATGAGCTAAAGGCTATGAGCTATCAGCTGATTGCTGTCGTTCACAGGCAGGTCTTCTGGCTCTCCCGACCTTTGCCAGCCTTCCCATTCCAATTGAACAGTGGCATATTACCGGCAAAGGCTTTAATTCCAATCAAACAATCGGAATCGGGATTACAGCGGCGGGACCGCTCCTGAATTTAACAGGATTCCCTATTAAGCCTTTTTAGCACCCGAACTATTTATAGTGTTGCAGAAACAGATTTAAAAAGCAAGCGGTTTCTGGATGTCTTGCAGTTCTCTATGCTAAACTTATCAGACTAAGCAATCTGCGGGGGAAATTTTGGAACTATTTAGACTTGGCATCTCAAAAGCCGGAGAACTTCTTTCAAAAAAAGAAATCTCGGCAAAGGAACTGCTGGATTGTTTATATCAGAGGATTGAGTCCGTTGACGACAAAGTAAAGGCATTTGTCACCTTGTCAAAAGAGCATGCGTATCAGATGGCTGATGCTGCTCAAACGCAGATAAATGAAGGCAGTCCTTTGACCCTTCAGGGCATTCCAATTGCAATTAAAGACAACATGTGCACAAAGGGCATAAAGACGACATGCTCATCAAAGATACTTGAAAACTTTATCCCTCCCTATGAAAGCACAGTCACATCGCGTCTCAGCAATAACGGATACATACTTATCGGCAAAACAAACCTTGATGAATTTGCAATGGGTTCGTCAACTGAGAATTCGGGTTTCTTCACAACAAGAAATCCATGGGATATTGAAAGAATTCCGGGCGGTTCAAGCGGAGGCTCTGCAGCAGCAGTTGCTGCAGATGAATGTATTGCAGCGCTCGGCTCCGACACAGGCGGCTCAATAAGACAGCCGGCGGCATTGTGCGGCGTGGTAGGGTTAAAGCCCACTTACGGAAGGGTTTCAAGATACGGGCTGGTTGCATTTGCGTCATCACTTGACCAGATAGGGCCTATCACAAAAAACGTAAAAGACTCGGCAATACTGCTGAATATAATTTCAGGGAAAGACCCGTTTGATTCCACATCAGCGCCTATTGCTGTTCCTGATTTCACAAAAGTTCTGGGGAATGAAATTAAAGGATTAAAAATCGGTATCCCAAAAGAATACTTTATTAAGGGAATGGATAGGGAGATTGACGAATCAGTTAAGGCAGCGATAAAAAAACTTGAATCCCTCGGCGCAGTGCCGGTTGAGATTTCCTTGCCGCACACAGAATATGCAGTTGCAACATATTATGTGCTTGCAACATCAGAGGCTTCGTCCAATCTCGCGAGGTATGACGGCGTTAAATACGGCTTAAGGGCAGAAGGCAAAGACCTGATGGAAATGTATATGAACACAAGGGCTCAGGGTTTTGGCTCTGAGGTGAAAAGAAGGATAATACTCGGCACATATACATTGTCATCGGGCTATTACGACGCATACTACAAAAAGGCACAGCAGGCAAGGACTCAGATAAAAGCGGATTTTGAAAAAGCATTTAGCAGCGTTGATGCGATTGTCACTCCCACATCTCCGACAGCAGCATTTAAGATTGGAGAAAAGGCAGACGATCCCTTGCAGATGTATTTATCAGACATATTCACAATTTCTGTAAATCTTGCGGGAATACCTGCAATTTCCATCCCGTGCGGATTCACATCAAACAACCTTCCCATTGGGTTGCAGATTATCGGGAAGCACTTTGACGAGGAAACAATTTTGAAAGCAGCGTATGCTTATGAGCAGTCAACGGATTGGCATAAAAGGAAGCCGCAGCTATGAAGTATGAAGCGGTCATAGGCCTTGAAGTTCACGCGCAGATGCTGACTGATACAAAGATATTCTGCGGCTGCTCTACAAAATTCGGCTCTGAGCCGAATACCCAGACCTGCCCTGTGTGCATAGGAATGCCCGGAGTTCTTCCTGTCTTGAATAAAAAAGCAGTGGAGTTTGCAATAAAGACAGGTTTGGCTACCAACTGCAAAATATCTTCTTACAGCAGGTTTGCAAGGAAGAATTATTTTTATCCGGATTTACCCAAAGGCTATCAGATAAGCCAGTATGAACTTCCGATATGCGAGCATGGTTTTATTGAGATTGTTGTTGACGCTGAGATAAAAAAAATAGGCATAACACGGATTCACATGGAAGAAGATGCAGGCAAGAACATTCACGCAAGTTCGGAGAATTACAGTTTTGTGGATTTAAACCGCGCTGGCGTGCCTCTCATGGAGATAGTTTCAGAGCCGGATATAAGAAGCCCGAAAGAGGCAGCGGAATACATGAAAAAACTCAGGGCAATCCTGATGTGCCTCGGAGTGTGCGATGGCAACATGGAGCAAGGCTCATTAAGATGCGATGCGAATGTTTCCATCAGGCCTGTCGGTCAGAAGGAATACGGGACAAGGGCAGAGGTCAAGAATATCAATTCATTCAAGTTTGTTGAGAAAGCGCTTGAATATGAGATAAAAAGGCAGATTAAGGTTATTGAAGAAGGCGGAAAAGTCATTCAGGAGACGAGGCTCTGGGATTCAAACAAAGGGATAACAGAGTCCATGCGTGGAAAAGAAGAGGCGCATGATTACCGCTATTTCCCCGAGCCGGACCTTGTGCCGATAACAGTAGAGCAGAAATTGATTGATGAGATAAAGTCGTCTTTGCCCGAGCTTCCTGATGCCAAGAGGAAAAGATTTGTGTCTGAATACGGGTTGCCTGAATACGATGCGGATATGCTTACTGAAGAAAGATCAACATCGGAATATTTTGAAGAAGCAGTTAAATTAGGCGGCGACCCCAAAATTGTAGCTAATTGGATAATAACAAATATTTTTAGATACCTGGAAGGTAGAGAAATCAATGAAGTACCTTTTACACCGAAACACTTAGTCAATATACTTACTGTCATTAATGCAGGGAGTACTAGTACAACAATGGCAAAAAGTACTATTCTGCCGGAAGCTTTTAAAACCGGTAAAATGCCTGAAGAAATTATTAAAGAAAAAGGACTCGTTCAGATAAGCGACTCATCTGAAATAGAAAGAGTTGTTGATGAAGTTATTGCAAAGAATCCGAAAGAGGTTGAGAGGTTTAAGGCAGGAGATGAAAAGCTCCTCGGTTTCTTTGTCGGACAGGTCATGAAGGCGATGAAAGGCAAGGCCAACCCGCAGTTGCTGAATGAGATTGTGAAGAAAAAACTCATCTGACCTGTTCGTAATAAGGCTCTGAATTTTGTTTGCGCTCAACCCAGACGTGCCAGAAAGCAGTATGCTGGTTGTTAATCATTTAATAGAACTCTATCTTTGCAAAGTAATCACGAGCCTTCTGTTAAAAACCCTTGCTACTCTGTTGAGAAATTCAAGGGAAGGCATACGTTTGTCATTAGGGCTTTCAAGCCTTGAGATAGCCTGCTGGCTTGTCTTAATCTCTTTAGCCAACTGTGCCTGCGTAATGTGATGCGCCTTTCTCAAAAGCGCTATCTCCTGCGCTATCTTCCTTTTGCCTTCTGCCCTGTCAAAATAAATCTTGAACTCCTTGTTCTTTAGGTGCCGCTCAATATGTCTATCAAGATCGCTTTTCATTGTTTAGCCTCCAGTAATTGTTTCATTCTTTGTTTTGCTGTCTCAATCTCCTTAGCTGGCGCTTTAGGCGTTTTTTTCAGATAGGAATGAAGAAGGAACATATCATTGCCTTTAAGCACAACATAAAATATCCTATGATGCTTGCCGTGCACCCTTATCTTCAATTCCCATAACTTGCTTTCTATCTGTCTGAATTCAACTCCGACAGCATCTGTGCCATATTCCTGTATCCCCTTCAGTGCAGACAGCAG
The DNA here is from genome assembly GCA_003599795.1 of Nitrospiraceae bacterium. Classification (GTDB taxonomy): domain Bacteria; phylum Nitrospirota; class Thermodesulfovibrionia; order Thermodesulfovibrionales; family UBA1546; genus UBA1546. The sequence continues at coordinate 25,989 of QZJQ01000049.1, read as the reverse complement.
TTCTGCCCTTTCTTCTTTTCTGTCTATTTCGTCAATATATTTTTCAACAGGTGCTTTTCCTGATGGATTACGCCAATAATTAACGTAAAATATCATTGTTTATGATACAACCAATTTGATGTAAAGTCAAGATGTATTCTATTAGTGGATATATTCTGTATGTTGGATGCAAGGCTAAACATAAATTTTTTCTCAAGTTGCTTAAACCCTACCTTATCAGTTAAAATTTCAGATACATTTTCTTCTGTAAAAGGCTTTTTATGGAGAGGTGACCGAGAGGCCGAAGGTGCACGACTGGAAATCGTGTGTGCGCTAATCCCGCACCCAGGGTTCAAATCCCTGCCTCTCCGCCATTAACAACAGTTGAGAGTTGAAAGTTAAGAGTTACAAGTTGAAAACCCGGCAAACTTTTAATTTTTCACTTTAAACTTTTAACTCCAAACATTGTTTGGGTTTTGCAGGCAGGGGACAGCCCTGCGCAGCAGAGTGGTGTGAATCCCACCAGGTCCGGAAGGAAGCAATGGTAAGCATTTACTCTGGGTGCCGCAGCAAGTTGTCCCCTGCCTGGAGAAATTTAATTAGTTAAGAGTTAAGAGTTGGGAGTTAAGAGTTTAGAGTTAAAAAAATCCCGCAAACTTTTAACTTTTCACTTTAAACTTTGAACTTTATGAGTTATTTGGTATTAGCAAGAAAATGGAGGCCTCAGGGGTTTGACGACCTTGTGGGACAGGAGCCTATTATCCGGATCCTGCAAAACTCCATCGCACAGAAAAAGATTGCGCATGCGTACATTTTCTCGGGTCCGAGAGGCGTGGGTAAAACGTCCACCGCAAGGATACTTGCAAAGTCGCTTAACTGCGAAAACGGGCCTACTCCGTCGCCATGCGGCGCGTGCCCATCATGCACTGCGGTTAAAGACGGCACGTCAATTGATGTTCTTGAAATAGACGGCGCATCAAATAACAGCGTTGATGACATAAGGGATTTAAGGGAAGGCGTTAAATATACGCCTCTTGGCGGCAGGTATAAGATTTATATCATAGATGAAGCGCACATGCTTTCAACCTCTGCATTCAATGCCCTTTTAAAGACTCTTGAAGAGCCGCCTCCCCATGCAATTTTTGTATTGGCGACAACAGCGCCAAGGAAAATACCGGCCACCATTTTCTCAAGGTGCCAGCATCTTCCTTTCAGGCGCATATCAGCGCAAAAGATAAAGGAAAGATTAAGGCATATAGCTTCATCAGAAGACATAAAGATTTCTGATTCCGCCATAGAGATGGTGGCGCGGGCTGCTGACGGAAGCATGAGGGATTCCCTGACAATCCTTGATCAGGTGACGGCGTTTTCTTCGGAGATAGACGCAGACGGAGTAAAAGACCTTCTCGGCATAGCTGATATAGGCGTGCTTGCAGAAATATCCGCTGCTGTTATTGACGGCAACAGGGAAAAGATTATCAGCGTTATATCCGAACTTATTGATAAGGGAACAGACCTTAAGTCTTTTGCAAAAGACCTTGTGGAATTTTTCAGAAACCTGCTTATCGCAAAGTTTGTAAAGAAGCCGGAAGAGGTACTTGACCTTAGCGATGATGAGATAAAAATAGTCGGCAGTATACTTCCGAAAATCTCGCCGGACCTGCTTACCCTTATGCTTTCGGAAATGGCCAGGGCTGAAATGGAGGTCCGCTCTTCATTTTCGCCACGGCTCAGTCTTGAGATGTCGCTGATACGGATAAGCTTTTTAAGCACGCTTAAACCTGTGCAGGAGGCGATAGACAATATAGATGCGCTCATAAAGGGGATGCATACAGAAGGGTCAAAGGCAAAGGGTCAAGGGTCGGAAATTAGCAGGCAGGACAAGGTGCAGGATGAGAAAGACGCAAGATACACGATGCAGTCTCCTCAGGCGACTCGTCAAGGCGAAGATACAGGCAGCAGGAAAGAAATCATAAATCGTGAATCATCAATAATACTGCATCAGGAGTCTTCTCCAAAATCCGCTCAAACTCCATCTCCGCTTGACGGCAGTTCTTTGCTTGCTGCGATTGGAGAAAAGATTGAGGACCCGAGGATTACATCAAAGCTTTCAAAGGCAATGCCTTTGCTCAAAGAAAATATCCTTTCGCTTACATTTAACAGCAATGAGGCAGAGCTTTTTGCAGAGCCTGTAAGGAAAAATTCCCATTTGATAGAGCAAATCGCTTCTGATATTCTTAAGTCTCCCGTAAAACTTAAAATTGAGATTATGACGAAAAAAATAATTCCCAAGAAAGACTTGAAGGATAAAGTTCTGACAGACCCTGCGGTAAAAGAGGTTATGGAACTTTTTGACGGAAGAATAATAGATGTTAAACTAAAGGAAAACACAGGGGGGTAGAAACAAAGATGTCTAAGAAAATGCTCGGTGATATTATGCGTGAGGCTCAAAAGCTCCAGACGGAGATGCAGAGGATGCAGGAAGAGTCAAAGAAGAAGACGGTTGAAGCAACAGCAGGCGGAGGCATGGTTACCGTCATTGCCAACGGCGGAGGAGAAATCATCTCCATAAAAATAGAAAAGGATGTTGTAAATCCTGACGATGTTGAGATGCTTCAGGACCTCATACTTGCTGCGGCAAATGAGGCCTTGCGCAGGGCGCAGGAAATGGTCAATGAAGGGATGTCAAAGCTTACCGGAGGAATGCAGATACCGGGCTTAGGCGGGCTGGGTAAATTTTTCTAATTCCCCTTCATCTATCTGAAGTTCGCGCGCAAGGAGTTTAGGCGTTGCGCCGGTCTGCTTTATTACCTCTTTAAGATAATTCTCAAAGGTGATATTTTTGTCCCAGCAGGAATAAAAGTGCTCTTTAAGTATGGCTGCCAGCCCTTCCGAGGGTATCCTGTAGCCCTTTCTTGTCGCCTCTTTCTCGCCTATGCTTTCCGGCAGGCCTATTACAACAATCCTGTCGTCCACAACCATGTAGCGGATGTCATGCACTATGGCGCAATCGCTGTATCTGATTTCAGCGCCCGCCTTCGTGTAAAGATAACCGATATGCAGCCTGTCCTGGAATTTCGGCATGAGATATCTTACGCTCACATTGTTTTTTGCCATTCTCTCAATATTTTCCGTAACGCTCTTGGTCCTTTTTTTATCATCTCCGACAGGAAGCCTGCCTGTTATGGCGCCTATCACTTCAGTCTTGGCGTCCATCATTGCATCTGTGACTGTCAGAAAGTATTCCTGCCTTGACAACACCTTTGTGGCCCGTTCAACTTCAAGCAGAAGGTTCTTTCTGCCCCTGCCTTCCTTTAAACTGAAAAGCAAAAGTATGATTGTGGCAATAAGCAGCACAGACTCAAGTATAAGAAGACCTGTTTCAATAGTCATAGTGTTTTAATTTTAAAGAAATCCGGCAATCTTTACAAGAGGGAAGGGGGGAAATGCCTTCAGCCTGCTATAATATAAATAATGAATAAGTCATCGCAGGGGGTGAGTTTTTGGGAAGCAGACAGCGAATAAAATTCAGAAAACCCATTCCGCAAAAGCCTGCAGCAGGAAAGACCGCCGCTGAAATAATCAGGGAATTAAAAGAGGGCAAGGCCCCTGTCTCTGATTACAGGGAGCAATCCCTGAAAATCCACGGCCTTATATGCGCCAAATGCGGAAGGGAGTTTGACTTCAAAGACCGGCAACTCCTCACAGTGCATCATAAAGACGGCAACCACTACAACAATCCTCCTGACGGCTCCAACTGGGAGAACCTCTGCGCCTATTGCCATGACGACGAGCACAGCAGAGGGCTGCTTGGAGATTATCTAAAGGGAGGGGGGAAGAGGTGAGGATGGGGTATACGCCTATAACAATGTTATACTGCAAAATTACAAGATTCGAGGACTTTTCATATAAATATAAAACAATTGACATTGTGCCCTATAGCATAAAAAAGAATGTTGTGCAGCACGAATGATAATAAAAAGATAACAATAAAAGGGTAGTCATGGGCAGCAATCCTAATTTAGAACAAGAAATCAATGATCATATCAAAACCCTTTCTCGCGGGCTAATGCAGACCAATTACTCAGTTGCTTATCAAGGCTACAATGCATTATATCGAATCGGTGAGCCCGTAATTCCATGCCTGAAGGAGACAATATTAAAAACTGATTGGTCAAATACGAAATACAAGGAACTGTCATTTTATCTGACCGGAATTGTTTGCCTAATTCATGATATAAACGAAGAAGAAGGCAAAAAGATTATTGAACATGTTGTCTCCAACGGTTGTCCTTCTCATATCAAAGCACTTTTGCACTCCTTGTCTCATTTTTCGGAGGCAGACTTTATCAAATACGAAATAAGGAATATTGTCATTCTCGCACATAAAGATGTTACTGCAAAATACGATATTAAACCCCTTATCGAAAAATGGCTTGAGAACATACCTGAGCACGACTTAAGCGAACTTGTACGCATCTATGTCGTCAGGCCTGAAGACATAGATGCATCTGGCACATATACTCCTATGCTCTATAAGATTGCCCTCGCATGGAACAATACCTTCAAGACCAATTCATTAGTATTCAAGCTGCTTCTGTTAAGCACAGAACATACCTTCTACCATGAGATCGGACACCATATTTGTCGTCACACTTTTGGTCAAGATCCTGTGCAGGAAAAAGAAGCGGATGATTACGCTGCAAAAATCATGAGCAAGGCTCACCCACGAATAGGGCGTCTCGTAAAGTTGCTAAGGGCTATTGGCATTATAAAGAAAAAATGAGGGAATGCACAACAAAACTTTCCAGCCGATTTCCACATTAGCAACAATTAAAAAGTTCAAAAGTGCCTAAGTAAGAACTGCGGAGGAGGCTCTCCGCTTACGCTGCGAGAAGAGTGGAAGGGAGAGAGGGACAGGTGAATCGGTGACTGGGTTAAGGCAAATAGTTTAACGGTGTGGAAGTTCGGAAAATCACAGTACGGAATTATGCAAGTGTCATCAGGAACTCGGTGCATGGTGTTATGAGGATGCCGTCCCGCTTCAGTTTCTCTTTTCCGCGATATAGCAATATTCTTTTTGCTTCAGGATAGTCTTCTCCGAATGTCTTTAATGCCTTCATATCTTCCGGACGAATAGATGCTGTGTTCTTTACCTCTATTGCCCGGAATATCTCTTTACCGTAAACAATGAAATCAACTTCAGCGCCGGAACTGGTTCTCCAAAATGACAACCGGCAGTCAGGATGTTTGTAATCTATCCATGCCCGCAGATGCTGTGCCACGAGTCCTTCCAGCGCGGCTCCGTCTTTTTCCTGCGGGCGGTCAAGCGGGCCTGATGGACGCAGGGCGTTATAAACACCTGTATCGAAAAAATAAAATTTGGGATGCTGCGTCACAACGCGCTTTGCCCTTTTGGCAAATACCGGCAGCCTGAATGCAAGCAGAAGGTCTTCCAGTATATGGACATAGCCTTCCACAACCTTTCTTTCTACCTGACACTCTCTTGAAATATTGCTGATATTTAAGGAAGAACCGTGTGAAAAACTCGCTGCCTCCAAAAACCTTGAAAAGTTGCCAATGTTTCTGGTTAATCCCTCCATCTGCACTTCTTCCCTGAGATAGAGGTCAATGTATGCATGCAAAGAAGCTGTGGGTTTGGCGCTGTCCAAAATCACGGGCAGCAAACCGTTTCGCAGCGTGTTATCAAGATTAAACTTGTCTTTAAGCTCCGAAGCGATAAATGGATGCATATACTTCATCAAGGCCCGTCCTGCAAGAAGGTTTGCCCCTGTTTTCTTCAATTTTCTTGCGCTTGACCCTGTCAATACAAACTGAAGGCCCCTCTTTTCCTCCATCAGGCTATGCACAACTTCGAGCAATTGCGGCGCTTTCTGGATTTCGTCTATTACAACGACTTTTTTATCCTGATTGGCATGAATCAGCTCACGCAGCCTTTCGGGCCGCGATACATAGTTTCTGAAAATATCAGGCAGCAGCAAATCAATATAAAGTGCATTGCTGAAAATATCCTTTATGAGAGTAGACTTTCCTGTTCCCCTTGGTCCAAGCAGAAAAAAACTCTGGGTTTCAGCTTTAAAAATTCGACTTACTTTTTCCATTTTTAGTCCAATATTGGAAGTATCATTTCCATAATTTAAAACGAAACCCTTCCGAAAGTCAATACATATCGCATAAAATTAGAGTGTCGAAAAAATAATTAGAGACACCGGAGACTGTCTAAAAACTATTAATTTACCCCCTGCTTTTATTTGAACTCGTCCATGAATGCCTTAAATTCCGGATGGGTTTTTAAAAGGAGCCTGCCTGCGCTTATCAATCTTTCCACCGCGTTCTTTTCAAGGTGAAATGTAGTGGGCAGATGTTTCAGAAAGTTTTTCTCATCATTGTCCGAGAGGTTGTCAAATGAAATGTCCACGACATATAACTTCATCTTCCCGCCTGCAAGCGCGGGAAGCTTATACCCGTCTTTGCAGTGTTCATCAAGTTTCTGCTGACAGCCGTCAAGGTTCATCTGCGCCCCTATCCTGTCCGCAAACATCTTTTTTATGGATTCAACTGTCTCAAAGGAATAATTGTCCATAGAGACTGTCGCCGTCTTTAAGGCGACGGTGGCCAGTCCGGGAGGGCTTTCATTTTTATCAAGAGTTTCCTGCGGCTCGTTCTTTGCGTTCACTACAATCACGAGGAGCCTTTTGATCTCCCCGCTGTTTATCTTTTTCCTGATGCCGCCCCTTAAATAGAGGTCATTGACAGCCCGCAGCCCTATATTGTCCGCAAGCCCGCCGTCCATGAGATGAAGATACGGATGCCCCTTTTTATCCGCATACATGGTGTTGTTGAGGGCCTTGTAATATCTGCTTTTATTATTCCAGTAGTCTTTGAGCGCCATCTTATCGGCATCAGGCATTTTATATCCATCAGGATACGGGTAATTAACAAGGCTTATCGGAGAAAACAGGAATGGAAATGCGGAAGAAGCTGTCACTGCCCTTGCTATAGGATAGGAGAGAATATCAGAGCCTATATAGTTGAACTGTTCGCCTGTAAATTCAAAGCGGCTGCCCTGATAAAGGTTGGTCGCATTCATGATGAGAAACGGCCGCTTTTTCCTGTCACTTAGCAACTTGAATGTGCTTGCTTCAAATATCGTCCTGTCATACAGTTCAGCGGCAAGGTCAATACGGCTGAAGTAAGGAGATGAAAGGCGCAGCCAGTTTGCGGGATTCATGAGTGCGAGAGAGAGTTCCTTTTGTATATTGCGGTAGAGGAATTTTTCTTTGAAGTCCGCAAATATCCTTGGGCCGAAGAGCGCATAATATGCTCCGGTGAAAGAGCCTCCAGAAACAGTGGAAATAATATCCGCTTCATCAAGGATTGTCTTGTTCAATCCCGGGAGTTTGGTATTATTCATCTCTGCAAGCACGCCGTAGGAAAAGGCTGCTGCGCGGGTGCCGCCTCCTGAAAAAGTTAGTATCACAAAGGTCTCGTCAGCGCCTTGTGACTGGTTAAAGGCGTCAAAGGTGTAGGGCTCATTCTGATGGATGTCTGTCAGGGGAAGGTTTTTCTGGTAATGAGCGCAGGAGCAAAGGGAAAAAAGCGCGATGATAAGGACAGTAAAAAGATATCTGCTCAGCCTATGCTTTTTCAAAGGTGATTACCTTCGGAGAGATGACAGAGGTTTTTCTTAATATAAACTCATGCAAATCAGGCGTGAAGTCCGGGGGCGCTTCGAGCGTTACGGAGTGTGTCCCTGTTTCAAGCTCCAGCACCTCATTGGTCATGCCTTCGCTGATGCCGTCAATAATAACCCCTCGTGATTCCTGAAATTTTACAAGGAGGTATTCCATTTTCTATTCATCCCTTTTTCCTTGAATCAATTAAAAATATCATACGAAAACCCGCAATAAAGCGCAACCGCTCCCTTAATCTTTCTGTAGTGTTTTTAAATCTGTCTTGCTGAAGAAACAGCGATGATGGTTTGATAACCTGCTTGTAAATATTTTATGAGCTGTGAGCGGATACGATGTCGTGATGTCGGTAAGATTTAATGATTCTTATGAGTTCATTAAAAAATAATATTGCCGTTTCCTTGACCCTCTTATAGCTATGGAGTTAATATATAAACCGTTTCAATAATTAAACACGTCATTGCTAAATGAAACAATATTTTTGAGGCAAGGAGGGAATGAATTGATTCGTTCAGGGAAAGTTTTAAAGATTTTGATTGTTGTTCTTTCAATAATGGCTGTATTTGTCAGCATGTCTGCCTTTGCGTCTGAAGTTCAGGAGGTTGCAAAGGAAACCGCTTCAGCATCAACCGCTCCGTGGTGGGTTTGGCCCTTGGCTTTATTTGTTGTTACCTTTATATTAGGCATCCTTGCTGTTCTCGGAGGTGTTGGAGGAGGCGTTCTTTTTGTGCCCATTATCGGCGGTTTTTTCCCGTTCAATATTGATTTTGTAAGGGGCGCAGGGCTGCTCGTTGCTCTTGCAGGAGCTCTTGCGGCTGGGCCGGGTTTGTTGAGAAGAAACCTCGCGAGCCTTCGCTTGGCATTGCCGGTGGCGCTTATCGCATCGTCAGCCGCAATCGTCGGCGCGATGATAGGCCTTGCCCTTAAGCCCAATGTGGTCAATACACTTCTCGGAGCGACAATTCTGTTCATCGTAGCGATTATGGTCATAGCCAAGAAGTCCGATTTCCCAAATGTTGCGAAACCTGACAATCTCTCGCAAAGTCTTCATATTATGGGGATATACAGAGAAGAATCTTTGGGAAAAGATGTTGAGTGGCAGGTGCACAGGACTCCTCAGGGGCTGGCTTTATTTATAATCATCGGTATCATGGCAGGCATGTTCGGGCTTGGCGCCGGATGGGCCAATGTCCCTGTTTTAAACCTGCTGATGGGAGCGCCTCTTAAAATATCGGTTGCAACGAGTAAATTTCTGCTTTCAATAACGGATACGTCAGCCGCATGGGTCTATCTCAATCAGGGCGCTGTATTGCCGATGATTGTTGTTCCGTCCATTGTCGGAATAATGCTCGGCTCTATTGTAGGCGTTAAGATACTTGTAAGGGCCAAACCAAAGGCCATCAAATGGATGGTGATAGGGCTTTTGCTTTTTGCGGGGCTCAGGGCGCTTCTAAAAGGCCTTGAGATTTGGAAATAGGAGGATAAGATTATGACAGCAGAACACAGGGAAAAAGCATCGGAAGAACAGCTTGCATATGCAGGCGTTTTAAATAGCGGGATGTGGATAGGGCTGGCACTGCTTATAGTTTCTTTTATCGTCTATATATCAGGAGCGCTGCCGAGTTATGTGCCGATAGAAAAACTTTCGGAAATTCCCCAAGGCTCAAATGTGCCGTACTGGGGGATGAGAGCCCATGAATTAAATCAGGCTTTCAATATCCCGACAGGCTGGGGATGGGTATCTCTCGTCGGCAAAGGCGATTATCTCAACTTTGTCGGAATAGCGATGCTTGGAGGCCTGAGCATTATATGTTATCTCGTTATACTTCCTATTCTTATGAGGAAAAAAGACACTTCTTATGTCGTAATCGCGGTGCTTGAAGTGGCTGTCTTGCTCCTTGCGGCAAGCGGCATCTTAAAAGCAGGAGGGCATTAATATGGCACAGATATGTCCCACAGCAAAACTTGAAAGATTGATCTTGCCTACAGACGGCTCTGAATTCAGCGAAGGCGCTGTAAGAGAGGCGATAAGCCTTGCGAAGACCTGCTCAAGTAAATTGTTCGCAGTATCCGTAATAGAGACAAATCCTGAGTATGAAACAATAGCTCCACAGCTTGTTGAAAAGGCAGAGAAAGAGGCGAGGAACAACCTTGAATCAATAAAGGCGCGGGCAGAGAAGGAAGGAGTTCAATGCGAGATAATCGCGCATCAGGGAGAAGAACCTTACAGATATATAGTTGAAGAGGCTGAAAAAAATAAAGCAGACATGATAATCATGGGACGCCGCGGCAGGAGAGGGCTGAAACGTCTCATGATGGGAAGCGAGACAGCGCGGACCATTGGCCATGCTCCGTGCAATGTGCTGGTTGTCCCAAGAGCGGCGAAGCTTGAGTTTAAAAATATTCTTGTTGCTACCGACGGTTCCAGATACAGTAATGCGGCGGCTGCGGAGGCTTTAGGCATCGCAAAACGCTGCGGTTCAGGGCTTATAGTTATTTCCGTAGTTCCATCCGAGTCCTCATCGCCTTTTGATATTGTCCATTCAGAGATGCAGAAAGGCCTTATAGCTGATGAGGAGCTTAAGGCTGCGGAGGATAATATCAGAAAAGTGAAAGACCCCGCGGAAAAAGAAGGGATAAAGACAATAGGACTGGTTTATTCCGGAAGGCCTTACGAAGCGATTATAGAGGCTGCAAAAGAGAAAAAAGCGGATTTGATTGTTGTTGGCAGCCACGGCAGGACAGCGCTCGCAAGGCTTCTAATGGGAAGTGTGACAGAGAGGGTTATCGGCACTGCCGAATGCGCTGTTCTTGTGGTTAAGGCGTAACGCTACTATATCTTATAAGTAGAGCAATCTCAATCCGCTGTCTTGTCCCGCAGTAGGATATTTTTATTTTTTTGACCGTTGGTGATAATATAGGGCAAGATGTCCCTTGAACGTAAGATAATTCTCAGCTTTATAATCAGCGCTACGATTATTGCTGTTTTTGCAGCTTCATCGTATATAAATTTTCTGGAAGTCAGGAAAGAGATACGGTATCTTGAGCTTGCAGACACGGTACGCAGCAAATCCCTCCAGTTAAGAAGGCATGAAAAGAACTTCTTCCTTTACGGGGATTCAAAGGAGATTGACGAGGTTCATGCATATCTCAGAGACTTAAAGACAATTCTCGGCCAGGGCAGGAAGAGCTATAACACGGAAAAGTTCCTCGGACTTGAAAACAAGATTGATGAATACAGCCGGAGGTTTAACAGGATAGAGGTTATTTACCGGGATTTTCTGAAGGAATTTACAGGGCTTAAACCTCTTAAGAAGGAATACTCTTCATTCTTTCCCCTGATAGAGTCCACATTTCTTGAGAGGCCGCTTGTGAATGCCGAACTTATTGAAAAGACATTTCCCTTAAAAATTAACAGTCCTGTAATAGCGATGCTGAGGGAACTTGATAATGAGATTACCGGTCTGAGGAAAAACGGAGAAGAGATACTTACCCTGTCAAAAAACCTTGACAGGTCAGCAAGAGAGAAGGCGGAAAGGGCGATTAGCCTTTCACAGACAGCGGCGCTGGTCCTGTTTCCATTGTTTTTAATTTTCGGCATTGCTGCGCTTTTTGCAATCATACACAGCGTTGTAAAGCGCTTAAAGATACTCACGGCCGCGATTGAAAAGACAGGCAAGGGAGATTTCTCGTCATTGCCGATGCCTGAAAAACAGGATGAGGTGGGAGTTCTCATAGCGACGTTCAACAAGATGGAGGCAGACCTTATTGAAAGGGATAAGGAGCTTAGCAGGAAGAATGAAGAACTTCTCCAGAGCAGGAAACTTGCGTCAATAGGCACGCTTGCGTCAGGCGTGGCCCATGAATTAAATAATCCCCTTAATAACGTCTATCTTGCGGCACAGATATTGTTAAGGGAGATAGAAAAGCTAAGAGACTGCCCCCCTGTTATCAAGGGTTCTGTCAAAGATATCTTTTCACAAACCATCAGGGTCAAGCGCATTGTAAGCGACCTTCTTGAGTTTGCCAGAGAGAAGCCTCCGGAATTCAAAAAAATTAAATTGTCCGGCGTAATTAATGATGCGCTCGCACAGCTGGAGGTTTTAAGCGAGATATTAAACATACGCTTTGACCTGAAACTGCCCGAAGATGTAGAGGTCAACGCAGACAGGCATCTTATTGAACAGGTTCTTATAAATCTTTTCAGCAATGCGGTTGATGCCATGGGCGGGAACGGCACGCTTGTGGTGGAGATTAAAACTCTGGACGGGCAGGTGCAGATTATGATTTCCGACACCGGCAAAGGCATTGCTCAGGAAGACATGCAGAGGATATTTGACCCATTCTTTACCACAAAAGACAACGGCACAGGCTTGGGGCTTGCGATTGTTTACAGTATAATAGAAAAGCACAGAGGAAAGATTGAAGTGACGAGCGAACGGGGTAAAGGCACGACCTTTAAGATAATATTACCACGTTAGAAAATACGGGATAAATAGGGGAAATGATGGCTCTTAACATCTTAATTGCGGAAGACGAAGAAATAACATTAAAGCACCTCACGTACGCGCTTGAGGCAGAGGGTTATAAAGTTGCCGGCGTAAAGAACGGGCTGGAGGCACTTAAAGAGACAGGGGAACAGGAATTTGACATTATAATTGCCGACATAAAGATGCCGGGGATGGACGGCCTCACGCTGCTTTCAGAGATGAAAGAAAAGCATCCGGAAACCGAAGTCATTATTGTCACAGGATTTGGAAGCATAGATTCTGCGGTTGAAGCGATGAAAAGGGGAGCGGCTGATTACATAACAAAGCCTTTCAATCTTGATGAACTCAACCTGAAGATTAAAAAGATTCTGGAAAAAAAAAGATTAGAGGAAGAGAATACAGCCCTTAAGATATCACTCGGCCTTGATAAAGACACCCCTCTCATAGCAAATAGCAAGGCCATGAAGCGGATAGTTGACATCATATCAGGAATAAGGAACTCTGACTGCAACGTGCTTCTTACCGGAGAAAGCGGTGTCGGAAAAGGCCTTGTTGCAAAGCTCATCCATAATACGGGGTTAAGAAAGGATAAGCCGTTTCTTTTATTGAACTGCGCTACATTCACTGAGGAGCTTCTCGCAAGCGAGCTCTTCGGGCATGAAAGAGGGGCCTTCACAGGAGCAGTGGCCTCAAAGCAGGGTTTGGTTGAAGTTGCAAATAACGGCACGCTCTTCCTTGACGAGATTGCGGAGATGTCGCCGAATCTTCAGGCAAAGCTGCTGAAGGTCATAGAAGATAAGGAGTTTATCAGGGTCGGAGGGATAAAAACAATAAAAGTTGACGTGAGGTTTATTGCAGCAACAAACCAGAACATAAAACAGCTTATCTCTGACGGCAGGTTCAGGGAAGACCTCTATTACAGGCTGAATGTGATGGACATCCATATATCTCCGCTAAGGGAGCGCAAAGAAGATATCACCCCGCTCGCAAAACTTTTTCTTGAGAAATATTCAAAGAAGGCAAATAAGAAGATTGAGGGCTTTACAAAAGAAGCAATGAATATGCTCCTTTCATACGGATTCCCCGGAAATGTAAGAGAGCTTGAAAATATAATAGAGAGAGCGGTTATTCTTGAAGATACTTCGCGCATAAAGGCAGAAAACCTTCCCCAGAGCATAAAGATGTTTCAGGTAGAGGCTATAGACCCCAACAGGGTAAAGACCATTGACGAGCTTAACAGGGAATATGCGGAGAAGGTTCTTGATTTAGCAGAGGGCAACAAATCAAAGGCAGCGGATATCCTCGGCATTTCAAGAACAAGCCTGTGGAGGATATTGAAGAGGTAGACTCAGAACTGCTTTACCTTTAGCCCTTTGATTTTTCCATAATCCCTCGTATCACAGTTGCAGCATAAACAATCAATTAAACCATCTGCCTTAAGGCGTTCACTCACGTTTAAATCTGAAACAGTAAGTTGTCCCATCCCAGATAAATAATCCTTTTATTTCAACACATTTACTCCTGGCACGACTCTTGGTAGATAGCTAATAGGTGAATCGGTTAATCGGTGAATAGGTGAATGGGGGACAAAGGAAAAATGAAAGAAAAGCTATTATTCGTGACAAAAGGCAGTGAAAACTGCGATGAGGGCTTTTCGTATGTGCTGGAGCTTGCAAAGTCATTGAATGCAGGGATTGAGCTGCTGCTGATTTACGGCAAAGGAGTGATGGACAAATACGAAGACATAATGGCTGCTGTTGCATTTGCCGAGGCTGGGGACCACGAGACCGTAAAAGAGCTGATGAACTCGCAGCAGGCAACGCTTAAAGATGCCGCGGAAAAAAAGATAAAAGAACTGGCTGAGAAATGCAGGGAAACTTCAATTGAGCTTGGTTATCAGACGGCTTCTGAAGAGCCCATAAATGCGATAAAAGATTTTCTCAAGAGCAGGCCAAACATCAATATGGTTCTCCTGAGCCCCAATATTTCAGGAGACAGGAAATTACTGGACATCAGAAAGATGCTCAAAAGCATAACAAAACCAATCGTTACGATAATGGCTGCGAAGGCTCGTACGTAACAGAAAAAGGAGGGATGAAAATGAAGGGATTAAAGAAACTCTCAAAAAGATTTGAGACGCTAATGACTGCTGTTACATTTGCGGAGGCAGGAGAGGCTGACACAGCAAGGGAGATTCTAGAAGAAGATGTGAAGCCCGAGGCAAAGACGGCCAAGAAATCAGGCAGAGACTATACGTCTGACCTCGCTGTAAATGCCGCAGGCAGCAAATAATTTCAATATTAACGGAGGAGAGATGTCAGGATACGGTAAAAATGTCAGGAAAAAGAAGCCCTATGGAAATATGATAATCATGGGGATTCTCTCAATAGCGCTTTATGCAGCGCTGCTGCTTAATCAGGATGTTATCAACAACATTTTCGGGAAGGGCGGAGTATATGCCTTCCTTCCGATTATAACGGCGTTTGTTTTTTCGTACTTTCACGGCGCGTTTACAGGCAGTTTCTGGACTGTGCTCGGCGTTGAGGCGGCAAAGAAGAAAAGGGAGGTAAAATAACATGCAGGATGTTGTTCAGGTAGTGTCTAATTTTATCAGCCTTGATGCTGTCACTATTGGTTATCTGTTTGTTGTGGGGTTTGTAGGGGGCCTTGTTAGCGGCTTCATCGGTTCGGGAGGGGCTTTTGTGCTTACTCCGGCCATGATGAGCCTTGGAGTTCCGGGGCTTGTCGCTGTTGCAAGCAATATGTGCCACAAGTTTCCAAAGGCGCTTATAGGAGCTGTCAAACGCGCAAAATACGGGCAGGTTGATGTAAAGCTCGGAGTAGTGCTCGGAATCTCCGCTGAAGCCGGTGTTTTATACGGAGCGCATATTCAGGAAAACATAAAAAAGGCCTTCGGAGACGCAGGCTCAAACCTTTATGTAAGCGTTGCATTTGTTGTAATCCTTGCAGTGGTCGGAGGCTTTGTTCTTCGCGACGCGTGGAAGACTTACAGGTCCGGCAATACACATGAGGAAGAAAAAGCTACAAAGCTCGCAAAATGGGTGCAGTCCATAAACATTCCGGGCACGATGGTCTATTTCAAGGCCCTTAATGCAAGAATCTCAGTGCTCTTCACTATTCCATTGGGTTTTGCAACAGGCATGCTTGCTGCAACAATCGCGGTAGGCGGATTTATCGGAGTTCCTTCTATGATATACGTGCTTGGAGCGCCGAGCCTTATGGCGTCTGCAACAGAGCTTGTCATAGCATTTGTAATGGGACTTGGAGGCTCTTTCAAATATGCCATGAGCGGACTTGTTGACATCCGTCTTGCAATGATAATACTTGCAGGCTCGCTTTTCGGAATACAGCTTGGAGCAATAGGAACAACATATGTAAAGCCCTTTATGATCAAGGTGGTTATGGGCGTTATAATGGTTATTGTGCTTTTTAGCCGCGGCTTAATGGTTCCGGTTTACCTGTCGCAATTGGGATTAATACAGACTCTAAGCGAAGAAACAGTGAAGATATTGAAAACCACAAGCTTTGCTATAATGATAGCAGCGCTGCTATTAGGCGCATTTATTGTGCTGAGGGCCATGTGGCAGGGACGCAAAGCGGAAAAAATGCAGCATTCGCAAGACGTGTTAGAACACGGGAAGGTATAACATGGGAAGATACAAAAAACTTCTTGTCCCGATTGATGGTTCGGAATCAAGCATACACGCATTAAGGGAATCATTTAAACTTGCGGTAAACGAAGGAAGCTGGATAACTGTTGTATCAGTAGTTCCGCCTTACACGGGAGATCTGGATCTGGTTGCGGTAGGCAATGTGCTCGCTTCGGTAAGAAAGCCATGCGAAGACGCTCTTTCAAATACCGAAAAGATAGCAAAGGCAGAAGGCGCACTGATAAAAACCGTATGCGAGGAGGGCGAGATACATGAAAGGATACTGGACCTTGCGGATGCGGAAAACTGCGACCTCATAATTATGGGAAGAAGGGGACTGCGGCGGCTTGAAAGGGCGCTTGTCGGAAGCGTTACCGCAAGGGTCATCGGCTATGGCCACAAAGACGTCCTTGTTGTTCCGAAAAGCACGGAAGTGGGATGGCAAAAGATATTGGTTGCCACTGACGGCTCAAAATACAGCAAGGCTGCTTCTGAAAAGGCGATAGACTTTGCAAAATCATACGGAGGCGAACTCCTTGCTGTTTCTGTAGTGGATGTGCCTTCAGAGTTCTATGCAGAGGCTCCGCAGGTTGTTGACGATATGGCCCAAAAGGCAAAAGAATTTGTTGCGGACGTTAAGAAAAAAGCAGAGGCATTTAATATCAAGGCATCAACTTTCATAGGCGAAGGCGAATCTTATGAGGTGATAACAGGCCTCGCCAAAAAAGGAAAATCAGATGTTATCATCATGGGTTCTCACGGAAGGACAGGGCTGAAAAGGCTTCTCATGGGAAGCGTCACCGAAAAGGTCATCGGCTACTCTCCATGCCCTGTGCTTGTTGTTAAAGCGTAATAAATTTCGGCTTTTTGTCTATTAGTGATATTCAAAATGCAGTATCCCCTCTGTATAGGTCTTTAATGAATCTTAGAGATCTTCACACTTGTTCATAACACCTGTTACGCTTCTTACGGCAAATTCATGCCCGCTTTTTTGCATTTAACGCCGGCGCTTTTTCCTCACTCTCTTGAAGCTCTGAGGGGCTTTTTTATTTGTAATTTAATATGAATAGTTTATACTAAATAGCAAAATATCAGATAGCTTGCCGGGAGGTAAAATGAAAGCAAAAGATTTAATGATACCGCTTCAGGAATATCTAAAGCCTGACACGTCACTGAAAGAAGCAGCAAATATTCTCAGGACTGCTAAAAGAGATGAAGAAAGATTTGGAGTTAAAGGGCTTCCGGTTATTGACGAAAAAGGCACAATGGTCGGTTTTCTCTCTATAGGCGACATCCTCAAGGCAGTATTTCCGTCTTACATGTCTCTCATGAATCTCGGTGATTTCACGTGGGACGGCATGGTTGAGGATATGGCTAAAAAGGCGGGAAATAAAAAAGTCTCGGAGATGATGACAAAAAAGGTTATAAGCGTGCCTGAAGATGCGCCCTTAATGGAGTGCGTTGACCACATGATTAAAAATAACGTCAAGAGGCTTCCTGTTATAAGCAAGGATGGCAAAATAACAGGCATTCTGTATGAGAGAGACGTATTCTTTGCAATCACAAGGGCAATGCTTGATGAAAATGCCGGAGGTGGAAAGTGACGCAGGAAGCAACAGCGGTACAGCCGTTTGTCATGGACACAGCCTTCTGGACAGCAACGATAATATTTTTGCTTGCCTATGCGGTAATTGTATCCGAGAAGATACACAAGACAATAATTGCTTTATTCGGCGCCGGATTGATGCTTGTTCTAAAGATACTTGAGCAGCATGAGGCCTTCCATTTAGAAGAATTAGGTGTGGACTGGAATGTCATATTCCTTCTCATTTCAATGATGGTGATAATCAATCTTATGAGGCCTACAGGGGTTTTTGAATATATCGCAATAAAAAGCGCCAAATTTGGAAAGGGCGATCCCTTCAGGATTTTGGTGATATTCGCAATAGTTACCGCAGTATTAAGCGCCTTGCTTGACAATGTGACAACTGTATTATTGATCGTTCCTGTTACAATCCTCATTGCAGAGGCTCTTGAAGTTGACTCCTTGCCCTATCTAATCTCATGCGCCTTAGCATCCAATATCGGAGGCACTGCAACGCTTATCGGCGACCCGCCGAACATTATGATTGCCTCAAAGGCGCAGCTTGACTTCATGGATTTCATATATAATCTTGCTCCTATAGTTGTTGTGATGATGATTTTCTACATTTTCGCAATAAAACTCATATGGGGGAAAAAGCTCAAGACAAGGGAAGAACTCAAACAGAGAATAATGTCAATGAATGAGAATGAGGCGATAAAAGACCCAGTAATGCTTACAAAATCGCTCGTAGTTCTGGGAATAGTCCTAACAGGTTTTGTGCTTCACGGGACGCTCCATTTTCAGCCTGCAACAATCGCTTTATTCGGAGCAGGACTTCTGCTGCTGCTTTCAAAGACAGACGAACCGCACCATATTCTTGCGGAAGTTGAATGGCCTACAATATTTTTCTTTATCGGGCTTTTCATTATTATCGGAGGCGTTGTAAAGGTTGGCCTTATCAAGTGGATGTCAACCAAAGTCCTTGAGATAACACAGGGCGATTTATTTGCAACAAGCATGGTTGTCATGTGGTTCTCTGCATTTGCATCGGCATTCATAGACAACATCCCTTATGTTGCGACGATGAACCCCCTGATAATTGATATGGCAAAACAGTTATGGCCCAATGTTTCAGGAATTCAGCTTCTCCAACATCCTGATCTTATGCCGCTCTGGTGGTCTCTGGCATTAGGCGCATGTCTTGGCGGAAACGGCACTGCGATAGGGGCTTCTGCAAATGTTATTGTTGTTGGCATGTCTGAAAAAGCAGGCAAAAAAATATCGTTCATGAAATTCATGCTCTACGGAATGCCGATGATGATAATGACTGTTGTTATTGCTACGATATATGTCTGGCTCAGGTATTATGTGTTAAAGATGTAAATAAAAATACTTCCATAGCTTAAGGGGTTAAGAGCTGGTGGTTGCACCCGCTCTTTTTATTTCAACACAAATTCATATCCGCACTTCTTGCAGGCAACAGCATCTCCTTTCTTTTTACCTTTGAAATGCTGGGATTTTCCGCACCGTGGACATTTGGTGTAAAAACTCAGGATTGTTGACCAAACTGCAATAAAATTATACATTTTTTATGCTACCATAAAACCTATGGAATCTGAATTTTTAAAAGCTCTTGTTATAGTTTTGGGCGTATCAGCATTGGTGGTGTTTCTTCTTCACAGGCTGAGGATACCCTCTATTGTGGGGTTTCTTATTGCAGGGACAATTATCGGGCCTTACGGCATCGGATTAGTCAGAGATACGCACTCGGTAGAAGCGCTTGCGGAGATAGGCGTTGTGCTGCTGCTCTTTACCATCGGCATTGAATTTTCCATAGCAAGGCTTTCTAAAATAAAGAAGGCTGTAATAGGCGGCGGGGGCCTTCAGGTTCTGCTTACTATAACATTGGCCGCCGCTGCTTCCTATCTTGCAACAGGGAATACAAACCAATCTGTTTTTTTCGGGTTTCTCATCGCGCTCAGCAGCACTGCAATTGTTTTGAAGATGCTTGCTGACAGGGGAGAGACAGACTCGCCTCACGGACGCATAATGGTGGGCATATTGATTTTTCAGGACCTCTGTGTTGTGCCTCTTATGCTTCTCATCCCTTCACTGTCAGGAGGGGGAATAAACATAGCAGACATATCAATAAAGATGGGGAAGGCAGGTCTGATTATTGCAGTTGTGCTGTTAAGCTCAAGATGGTTGGTGCCGGTATTATTGCATCAGGTTGTACGCACAAGAAGCCGTGAATTGTTCATGACAACAATTATACTTCTGTGTTTCGGCATTGCTTTTATAACTTCAAAATTCGGGCTTTCTCTTGCGCTCGGCGCATTTCTTGCGGGCCTCATAATTTCAGAATCAGAATATGCGCACCAGGCAACCTCGGATATATTGCCGTTCAAGGACAGCTTTATAGGCTTGTTCTTTGTTTCCATCGGGATGTTAATGAATATAGGCCATATGTCAGATAACTGCCTCAAGATAGCGCTTGCTGTTATGGCGATATTCGGGCTTAAGGTATTCACAGGCATAATCTCTGCCTTTGCAATAGGAAGTCCTTTGAGAACCTCTCTTACAGCAGGGCTTGGACTGGCCCAGATAGGAGAATTTTCTTTTGTGCTTGCTGTTGCGGGGAAAGCCGCAGGGCTTATAACAGAGGATTTTTATCAGGTGTTTCTCTCCTCATCTGTTGTAACAATGATAATGACGCCTTTTATCCTAAAGTCTGCGCCGTCCGTGTCAGCATGGATAACCTCAAGGCGTCTTTTAAAAAAGATAAGCGGTCTTACGAGGGTTTCTGAAGGAGAAGGATTTCCGAGAAGAAGGCATGATCACGTGATCATTGTCGGATTTGGCCTTAATGGGAAAAATCTCGCAAAAGTTCTGAAAGAGGCAGACATACCTTATGTTGTGCTTGAGATGAACAGCGATACAGTGCGTGAGATGAAGAAAAAGGGAGAGCCGATATACTACGGGGACGGCACGAGCAAGGAGATACTCCATAAGATTGGCATGGATAAGGCAAGGCTTCTTGTCGTTGCAATATCGGATCCTGTCTCCACAAGAAGAATAGTCTCCATCGCAAGGCATGAAAATCCTGACATTTATATCATTGTAAGGACAAGATACCTTGTGGAAATGGATGAACTCAGGGAACTTGGGGCTGATGAGGTGATACCTGAAGAATTTGAAACATCCATAGAGATATTCTCGCGTGTATTGCACAGGTATAATTTCCCGAGGAATGTAATTATGGACATGATAGATAAAATCAGAAGCGGCAGTTATACGGCCCTGAGAGGCATGGAATTACCCAAAAGACATCTCTTTGAAAAATGTGAGTGGCTTCCGGATATAGAGATAGAGGGATTTAGAATCTCAGAAAATCTGCATCTTGTGGGCAAGAGCATAGCGGAGCTTCAGGTAAGGAAGAAGACAGGGGTAACAATTATAGCTGTAAGAAGAAGCCATGAGGTTTTTACAAATCCTGAGCCGGATTTTAGATTCAGGGGAGGAGATATAATATTATTTACAGGTGAAAGAAAAAATATGGTGAAGGCATTGGATTATTTCAAGGGAGAGATGTAATGTTCCTCTGGCTTGGATTTATAGTCTGTACATTATAGACAACAGCTTCAGAATATCACCACTTAAAATAAAAGACGCCTTGTCATTAATAAATAGCATGTGATATATTATATCTATCATGGTAGCGAAGCGCTTTATTCTAAGGCTGCTTTTTTTAATATTATTTTCTTTTTATACCATCTCGCCTCTTTCTTATGTCTACGCATCAGAGAATACAGAAAAAAACATTCACAATTCTGATGAAACATATTCGCTTTCAGAAAAGTTTTCTATTTACCTGTGGGAACTGATTTACACTCAACTGGCTTCTACGGATAATGACGAAGATACGGACACAACGGCAAGACTTCTTCTTAAAAAGAAACGGGCTGTCATCCCTAAAAATGTAACGCCGCAATCGCCTCATCTTAAGAATTTTTCTCTGCCCGAAAATTATCTCTTCTTCTCCTCCCGCTCACCGATAAGGTTTTTTATTGAGCATAATGCATCAAAATCTTTTAGCGGGGCGCAGCCTTTATATCCCGGTCTTTCTCCTCCCCGGATATAACCCAAAACAAACATTCCTATTTCGTAAATCGCGAGTTATTTATAGATTCGCATGCTTTGCATTTTTTATCAGCAAAAAAGGAGAATTTGATATGAAAAGGATCTCAATCATAATATTAATGTTAGGATTAATCGGTTTTGGATGCAGCTCTAAAAAGGTCGCGCTCGCTCCGGAAGCGGCAGGTAAGCAGGATAGCATATCACAGGCGCAGCCAAAATCATACGAAACCCAAAAAGCAGGCGAAGGCTCCACAAAAACAGAACAAAAAGACGCATTAAGCAAGCCGGAGATTGAATCAAGAGATCTCCTTTTAAGAAGCAAGAGAATGCCGGAAATACTCACGGATATCTATTTTGAATTTGATAGATACGACATCAAAGAGGATGCAAAGCCCATACTAAAATCGGTTGCCGGTCACCTCATAAAAAATACCGAATACAAAATACTGATTGAAGGACATTGCGACGAAAGGGGCACAAATGAGTACAATCTTGCCCTCGGCGAGAGAAGGTCGCAATCAGTAAAGAAATATATTCTCTCTCTCGGTGTTGTTTCGCCGCGAATGGAAGTTATAAGCTATGGCAAGGAAAAGCCAGTGTGCATGGAAAAAACAGAAGACTGCTGGCAGAAAAACAGGAGAGTGCATTTTGTAGTCGGTGAATTTAAAAAGTAACATCGGAGTGCCGGTACTATCCGGTACCGGCACTTCCAAGTGATTAATGATTTCTATTTCGGAGGCATGCAATGAAGAAAAATTTTTTACTAATTATTTTCTGCATCATTGTTATTCTATTTTTAGAGATTGTTAATAACCTTTATCTTAAAGATACCCATGTTGATACCGATACCCGGCAAAATTATAGAACTATAGACGATGCGGTGCGAAAGGGAGAGACTCTTTTTGATATTTTTAAAAAGCACAATCTTGACACAGGGATTCTTTTTGAGATGAAAGAGGCATGTGAGGATGTTTATAAGTTGGGTGAGGTGCATCCCGGCCACAGATACAAAATAGCGCTTGGCGATATGAACCGGATAAATTCATTTGACTATTGGATAAATGACAATTCAGTTTTAAATATTACAAGAAACGAATCAGGATTCAGCGCTGAAAGGATAGCTGTTGAATATGAAAAAAGAATCCAGCAGATAGGGGGACTTATAAAGGATAATCTCATATCTTCAATTGGAGAAGGCAGGGAAAACCTGATGCTGGCTCTTAATCTGTCCGACATTTTTGCATGGGATATAGATTTCACGACAGACCTTAGAAATGGCGACATGTTTAAGATTGTTGTGGAGGGACTGTATTTAAACGGGGAATTTAAAAAATACGGCGATATATTCGCTGCTGAATTTACAAATAACGGGGTGACATACAGCGCATACAGATTTGGATATGACGGGAAAGCTCATTATTACGGCGAAGACGGGAAATCGCTTAGAAAGGCTTTTTTAAAGGCGCCGCTTAGTTTCAGGCGTATAAGCTCACGTTTTTCTAATGGTAGATTTCATCCTGTATTAAAGATATACAGGCCTCATCATGGACTTGATTATGCAGCGCCGGCTGGAACGCCTGTTTCAACTGTCGGCGATGGAACCGTCAATTTCTCAGGGTATAAGGGGCAATACGGCAAGCTTGTAGTTATAAGGCATGCTAACGGCTGGAAGACATATTATGGACATCTATCGCGGATTAACAGAGGAGTTAAAAAAGGGCTAAAGGTTGAACAGGGGCAGGTGATTGGATATGTCGGCGCAACAGGGCTTGCAACAGGCCCCCATCTTCATTATGAAATACGGATTGGCAATAAAGCCGTTAATCCGCTTGTTGTAAAATTACCGAAAGGTGAATCTATTCCTGAAACATCAATGGCTGAATTCAAACAATTCAAGAATCAAATGGACTCACGTCTTGCGTCAACAATGCCTTCAACCTTTGCCTTTGACGGAAAGGGGAAATATGGTAACTTATAGTTAAGCCTGAATCTTTATCATGGGGGGTAGATGGACATTAGCATAAAAAAAGCGCTTATTCCTTTAGCATGGGCAT
Source organism: Nitrospiraceae bacterium (assembly GCA_003599795.1). Taxonomy (GTDB): domain Bacteria; phylum Nitrospirota; class Thermodesulfovibrionia; order Thermodesulfovibrionales; family UBA1546; genus UBA1546. The sequence goes on along the minus strand of QZJQ01000049.1, from coordinate 2,358 downwards.
TAATATCTGTCTCTGCGCTGTTCATCGTCAGGAGCATATCGTTTAAGCTTCTTCACAGGTGGGCTGAAAAGACAGAGACAAAATTGGACGATATAATAACAAAGGTATTTAAAACGCCCTCTGTTTACTGGTGCGTTGCCATCGGGCTTTATATCGGTATTGCTACCTCGGATATCTCAGAGAAATATGTCCTTTATCTGACCAAGATTATCCATGTTATTGTGATATTCTCTATTACCATAGCATCGGCAAACCTTGCAGGGAAACTCTTTAGAAATTATATTCAAAAGTCCTCGCTTCCCATACCCACAACCGGACTGGCATACGGGATATTAAAGGGCACGATACTAATAATAGGCTTTTTAATAATCCTTTCTGTCCTCGGAATCTCAATAACTCCTCTTATAACAGCCCTCGGCGTCGGAGGACTTGCTGTTGCGCTTGCCTTGAAGGACACGCTTGCAAATCTTTTTGCAGGCATCCATATTCTCGTTGAAAAAGCAATACGGGTGGGGGATTTTATAAAACTTGAAACAGGACAGGAAGGATATGTAGAAGACATCACATGGAGGACGACGAGGATAAGGATGCTTCCGAACAATATGGTCATAATACCGAACAGCAAGCTTTCGCAGAGCATTGTTACGAATTATTATCTGCCCGAAAAAAGGATGTCCCTTCTTATCCCTATAGGAGTGAGTTATTCCTCCGACCCCGAAAAGGTCGAAAGGATACTTGTAGAAGAAGCCCAAAAAGCTGCCGGTGAAATCCCGGGGCTCCTCGGCGAGCCGGAACCCTTTGTGAGGTTCATCCCGGGGTTTGGCGAGAGTTCGCTTGATTTCACACTCATATGTCAGGTGCGGGAGTTTGTAGACCAGTATCTTGCCCAGCATGAATTAAGAAAGAGGATATTCAAGAGGTTTAAAGAAGAGGGTGTAGAAATCCCTTTCCCGCACAGGACTGTATATTTGAGGGAGGAAAAGGATTGGCGGCAATAATGTTTTGTTTAACCAAAATACGGTTGATTGCTATGCAAATTACAGTTGATAATTCTAACCCAAGGTTCAAAAATGACTGAATGGCTTACAAATAATTGGCTTTCAATAACGGTGCCAACTATTGTTTTTCTTGCCTTCTTTGTGGTTGCTGTATGGGCAAGAAGAATCTTCTACAATTATCTTGACAGATTGTTTGTTAAGGTTAAGTGGGAAGGAAGCGGGATGCTTCTTCAGCCAACGAAAGCCCCATTTTTTCAGTGGTGCCTTTTAATGGGGGCGTATGCAGCTATTCTAATTTCAACGTTATCCCCTCAAAGTAAAGCCTTAGCCGGAAGAATTATTGGAAGTATTTTTATTATCTCCTTAACGTGGACCTTTCTCAGTCTTGCCGTAAAATTACTTCAGCTCTATCTGCAAAAGATAAAAGCGCCTTTCCCCTTTCCAACGGCTCTGATAAGCAATGCAGTCAGAATTGCCTTTATTGTCATAGGCGTGCTGATGTTGCTTGATATTTGGAAAGCGCCGACTACTCCGTTAATTCTTGCGCTGACCATAGGATTATTAGCAGCAGTTCTGGCGTCCCGTAATGAGATACTTAATATTTTTTCCGGACTTCAATTGGCTTATGGCAGCTTAATCAAGACAGGCGATTATATCAAACTTGAGTCAGGCGAGGAAGGCTATGTTTCTGATGTAACATGGAGGAATATTCAGATTAAGGCCCCTGACGGCAGGCTCATCCTTGTGCCGAATAGTAAATTTACAAAAACCACTGTTACCGCTTACAGAAAGCCTCTTAAAAAGGCAACTCAACCGTTTCATTTTCATACCCGGCTGCATATTAAAGAACTGACAGGACTTAAGGCAAAAAACCTGACAGAGCTTGTTAATATATTGAAAGCGGTTCCTGATTCGGTGGTTTACTACCACACCCACAATTTCATAGAAGAATATCAGTATCTTATCCCTCAACCGGCTAATGAGTTTGCATTGTGGGTCAGCGACGTTATCGGTGATGAGATTCTTGCCGAGAGGCTGTCCAATATAGATACCTTTGAATTCTCTGCAATCGGAGAACTCAGAGAAAGAATAATAGCCGTTATCAATGACGTGCTGTCAAAAAGAGGGGATGAACGGACAGCGTTTGAAGGAAGGGAATTCCATTTTATTAAATCGGTAAGTGTGGTTTTGGCTACTCCCTATATGGCCCATGATTTAAGAGAGTTTGTGGAAGCGCTTCGCAAGGTAAGCATTAATTCTCTTTATTTTCATATCTTTGAATCAAGGTTAAGGCTGCATAGAGGGGTCAATGACTTTTCAATATGGCTTCAGGATAATCTTGATGAAAGAGAACTTGCTG
>QZJQ01000012.1 GCA_003599795.1 Nitrospiraceae bacterium | reverse complement strand
TAAGTCCAATTGAACCTATAAAAGAAAAGCCTGCTAAGCCTGTCAGGGCTACAATGCCAAGAAGGCGGGGAGGCTGCAGCTGCATAATTTTTTTGGCGCTTGCCGTTTCTATAATAGCCGGCGTATTTATGTTCCCGTCTTATAAAGACAAGGTTATTCCTTATGCGCTTGATGCTTTTGCCAAGATAAAAAATATATACCAGAAGCAATTCGGAGATCCTTCTGACAAGCCGGTTATTCAGGACAAGTCTCCGCGCAATATCACAGTCCGGATGAAAAACGGCAGCATTCTGTTCTGGAGAGATTACTTTGAGGAAGGCGACAATTACTGCACAAATGAATCTTACGGCAAGCTCTGTATCCCCAGAGATGATGTTGTCTCAATCAAAGACACAAAGAAGTAAAGTCTTCAATACACACATAGCATTTGATGTGCTGGAAAAATAGGCGTGAAGATGTTAGAATCCTCAATCTTATGTCATACAAAAGCATAAAGGACTGGCCCGAAGATGAAAGACCGAGAGAAAGGCTTCTCAGTCTTGGAGCCGCTAATCTTTCCGCTGCCCAGCTTCTTGCCATCATACTGAGGACAGGCGGAGGCGGAAAGAGCGCAATGGATCTCGCGATGGAAATGCTGGATTTTTTTAAGAACCTTAAAAATATTGAAAACGCATCAATAAAGGAACTTGCTTCCTTTAAGGGAATGGGCCATGCAAAGGCAGCGCAGATTAAGGCTGCATTTGAGTTAGGCAGGAGACTTTTTATGGAGCGCGATTCAAAAGGCCCTGTGTTTTCTTCAAGCAATGATGTGTATTCCTATTATTACCCCCTTGTCAGAGATTTCAAAAAAGAAATTCTTTTTTGCGCTATGCTTGATGCAAAAAACAGGATATTCATGAACAGCAAGGTTTCAGAGGGGACGCTTACAAATTCTCTCATTCATCCGAGGGAGGCGTTTAAGAGCGCAATAAAGGAGTCTGCAGCGTCTGTTATCTTTATACATAACCATCCAAGCGGAGACCCTGCGCCAAGCCGTGAGGACATAGCCATAACCGAGAGGCTTATGCAGACAGGCGAGATTGTAGGCATAAAGGTTCTGGACCATGTGATAATAGGAGACAGCAGGCACACAAGCCTTATAGACGACGGATATGTCAAGAGAATTTAAAATGAAAAATTTAAAATTATGGGGGGATTAAATGCCGAAAATAAAAAGAGCAGTTGTAAGCGTATCAAACAAAAAAGGCCTTGCTGAATTTGCAAAGGCGCTTCATTCTTTGGGTGTTGAGGTGCTGTCAACAGGAGGCACCGCAAAGGCACTGCGTGAAGCAGGCGTTCCCGTAAAGGATGTTTCTGATTACACAGGGTTTCCTGAGATGCTTGACGGCAGGCTGAAAACGCTTCACCCGAAAATTCACGGCGGCCTTCTCTCAAGAAGGGACCACCCGCAAGATATGGAGGATATAAAGGAATACGGCATAGAGCTGATAGACATGATTGTCGTTAACCTTTATCCCTTTGAAGAGACTGTGGCAAAACCTGACGTCACCTTTGCAGAGGCAATAGAAAATATAGATATAGGCGGCCCGACAATGCTTCGCTCTGCATCAAAAAATTTTAAAGATGTTGCAGTGGTGACTGACTATAATGACTATGACGGCATCATCAAGGAGATGAAAGAGCTTAAAGGAGACCTCAGTTATAAAACACGGTTTGAACTTGCAAAAAAGGTCTTCAGGCTTACATCAAGGTATGACAATGCAATAGCCGATTACTTAACAAAGGCAGAGAATAAATGATACATGATTCAGGATAAAAAATCAGGCATCATGAATCATGAATCTTGAATCTAATTTTAGGGAGGAATGAATGAAGATTCTTGTTATCGGCGGAGGCGGCAGGGAGCACGCCATTGTCTGGAAGCTTTCCCAGAGCAGACATGCAGAAAAAATATTCTGCTGCCCGGGCAACGCCGGCATCTCCGAGCTGGCGGAATGCATAAGCTTTAATAATGATAATAATTTTGAAGCTCTTGTTGATTTCGCGAGATATGAGGGAATTGACCTGACAATCGTTGGCCCTGAGGCGCCGTTATCAAGCGGCATAGTTGATGTATTTGAGAAAAACGGCAGAAAGATAGTAGGGCCTGACAAAAAAGCGGCGCAGCTTGAAGGCAGCAAGGTATTTGCAAAGGACCTTATGAGGCGCTGCGGGATACCAACAGCAGAGTATAAGGTATTTACTTCCTATCTTCATGCCGAAGACTATGTGCGTATGAAAGGAGCCCCCATCGTCATCAAGGCTGACGGCCTTGCAGCAGGCAAAGGCGTTATAGTAGCGGAAACTGTTGATGAGGCAATAGCAGGGCTTAAACTTATGATGAAAGACCGGGCCTTTGGCGATGCAGGCAACAAAGTGCTTGTTGAAGAATGCATTAAGGGCGAAGAGGCTTCTTTTATGGCATTCACTGACGGGAAGACAATACTTCCAATGGTAAGTTCTCAGGATCACAAGCGGATTTTTGACGGAGATAAGGGGCCTAATACAGGCGGCATGGGAGCGTACAGCCCTGCACCTGTGATTACTCCTGAGCTTGAAGCAATAGTGATGGACAAGGTAATGCGCCCTGCAATAAAGGGTTTGCAGTCCGAAGGAATAAAATATAAAGGGATACTCTACGCAGGGCTTATGATACATGAAAATAAACCCTACGCTCTGGAGTTTAACTGCAGGCTTGGCGACCCTGAAACACAGCCTGTTCTTGCAAGACTTAAAACAGACCTTATAGACATTGCCCTTGCCATAGCAGATGAAAAGCTATCAGGCATCAGCCTTGAATGGAAGCAGGAGCATTCGGTCTGTGTTGTAATAGCGTCAAAGGGCTATCCCGGCGCATATGAAAAAGGCAGGGTAATAGAAGGCCTCAATGACGTCAAAAAAATGGAGGACGTCTTTGTCTTTCACTCAGGCACATCATTTAACGGCAATAAAGTTGTGACATCAGGCGGAAGGGTTCTCGGAGTAACAGCGCTCGGTAAAAATATATCTGACGCAAAGGCCAAGGCATATAGTGCAATAGAAAAGATTCATTTTAAGGGGATGCAATTCAGAAAAGACATCGCAGACAGGGCGATAAACAAATGCAAGATGCACGATGCATGATGCCTGATTTTTTATCCTGAATCATGTATCCTGTATCACGACTTAATGGAGGTGGAGATATGAAGACAAAGGTTCTGATAATTATGGGAAGCGATTCGGATTTGCCTGTTATGGAGGAAACAGAAAAGATATTGAAAGCGTTCGGCATCTCTTTTGAAACAACAATAGCGTCAGCGCATCGTTCGCCTGAGAGGGCATCAAAACTTGCAAGAGATGCAGAGAAAAGGGGAGTTGAAGTAATCATTGCAGGAGCCGGCGCAGCCGCGCACCTTGCAGGAGTTATTGCAGCACACACAATACTGCCCGTGATAGGCGTGCCCATTAATTCATCGCCTCTTCAGGGCTTTGACGCCCTGTTTTCCACAGTGCAGATGCCTCCCGGGATTCCCGTTGCAACGATGGCGGTTGGAAAAGCAGGCGCAAAGAATGCGGCAATCTTTGCCGCAGAGATTATCGGCAGAAAAGATGCAAAGATTGTGAAAAAGTTAAAGGATTATAAAAAGAAGATGTCGCATGACGTTGAGAAGAAGGCAATGGCAATAAACAGGGGGCGAGGGGTCAAGGGAAATAATGAAGGTTAATCTGGACTGTTATCCCTGTTTTCTCAGGCAGGCTATAATTGCGGCAAGGCTCGGGACAAAAGACAATGAAAAAAGAGAATATGTCCTCAAGAAAATAGCCTCAGCTATCGGAGAAGCTGACACCTCAAAGACTCCTGCCCATACAACTACCATTCTTCACAGAGAAATACGGAATCTTCTGGGCAAAGACCCGTTTAAAGACATAAAAGCAGAATACAATCAGATTGCTTTAAAGCTCTACCCTTTTTTAAAAAAACGCTCTGAGGAAAGCCCTGATCCCCTGTGGACAGCGTCAAGGCTCGCAATAGCCGGCAACGTTATTGACTTCGGCATCTTCACTTCAGTTGACATTGAAGGAACAGTAGAAAAGGCATTGAGAGGCCCTATAACCGTAGACGATTATCCGGCATTTAAGGATGAGATTAAGAAACATAACAGCATCCTTTATCTGCTTGACAACTCAGGCGAAATAGTCTTTGACAGGATTCTTATAGAAACCCTTGTTTCTCTCGGCAAAGAAATAACCGCAGTTGTAAAAGGCTCTGACGTTATAAATGATTCCACCATGCAGGACGCGCATGAAACCCGCCTGGCGGAAATCTGCCGTGTCACAGACAACGGTTCTGATGCCGTAGGAACAATACTGGAATGGACATCAGAAAAATTCCAGAGCGATTTTGCAAACGCCTCCCTTATTATCAGCAAAGGACAGGGGAATTTCGAGACGCTAATGCGCTCTCAAAAAAGAATATTCTTCCTCTTTCAGTCCAAATGCGACGCAGTTTCAAAAGAACTGGGACTTTCTAAGGGGTCTATGCTTTTAAAAAAGTCCTGACCTGCCTGTATGGCTGGAAAAGTTAGATAGGTCTATCTCCTTCCGCCGGGCCTTCTTTCCCTGTTGAATCCGCCTCTTTCTCTTGAATGGCCGCCGCGGCTGCGATCCCTTTCACCCTGCGGCTTTGCCTCGTTGACCACGATGTTCCTATCCATGAAATTACTTCCGTTCAGCATCTCAATTGCCTTCTGCGCTTCTTCGTCTGAGCTCATCTCAACAAAACCAAACCCTCTGGGCCTGCCTGTAGCGGCGTCAGTTATCAGTTTTGTGGATGCTACTGTTCCTGCCTTTGAAAACAGTTCCTTCAGGTCATCATCTGATGCCTGAAACGAGATATTCCCTACATAAAGTCTGTTGCCCATTCTTCCTCCAAAAAATAAAATCCCAGAGCTGATGCCCTGGGTGATGCTTGCATATTACCTGACTCAATATCATATAATAACAAGATATGGCTAAACTAAATATGCCAGTAATTGCAATCTTTGTCAAGAGAAAATTCAATGGCGGTTATTTTAGCCCGTCCGCCCCTGATTTATTTAAATCTTGGACTTAGGAATGGCGGCTTGAAGAAACAATGCGATTCAGGTTTATTATAGGCTTAAGCATAATCCTTTGGTCCGTTATTCTCCCTCTGCAGAAACCGGCTCATCACGGCCCGGCGCTCTATGCCGAGAGCAAATCAGGAACTCCCAAACAGCCTATAAAAATAGGCGTTGCCTCAATGATTACCCCTGTTGATACCGTTAAATACTATCAGGACATCATTGATTATGTCGGCGAGCAGATAAATCAACCTGTGCAGATGGTCCAAAGGAGGACTTACGATGAGATGGATTCACTCCTTGAAAAAGGAGAAGTCAAAGTGGCATTTCTTTGTTCTTCTTCCTATGTTATGGATAACAGGAATTTTGGCGCTGAACTGCTTGTCGCACCACGCCTTAATGGAAAGGCAACGTATAATTCCTATGTAATCGTCCATAAAGACAGCACCGTTAAGTCATTCCCTGAATTGAAAAACAATGTTTTTGCTTTTACCGACCCTAAATCTAACAGCGGCAAGCTCTACCCTACCTACCTACTGAAGACAATGGGGTACACACCCGAAAGATTTTTTAAGAGGACCATTTACAGCTACAGCCACAACAAGTCGGTGGAACTCGTGGCAAAGAGAGTGGTTGACGGCGCAGCCGTTGAAAGCATGGTGTATGAATACATGATTAAAAAAAATTCTCCCTATGCACGGCAGACAAGGATTATAAAACGTTCGCCGCCCTTCGGCATCCCTCCGGTGGTTGTGGGAAGCGGGATAGACGCTGGGCTGAAGAAAAAAATACGCGATGCGTTTTTGAATATGCATAAGACAGAAAAAGGCATGGAGATACTGAATGCCATGATGATAGAAGGCTTTATGCAAATATCGGACAGCGCCTACGATTCCATCAGGAAAATGGAGCAATATGTTGCAGGTTCCGGCAGTAATGATAAAAAAGACAAAGGCCGGCAGACCATTCACTTCGGCGTAATACCGAGGGATAACCCGCGCATAATGTACGAGAAATACCAGCCGCTTCTTGATTACCTTTCGGAAAAAACACCCTACGGCTACGAGCTGGTCCTGAAAAAGAATTATGAGGATACCGTCAACGCCATAGGCAGCGGGATGATAGACGTTGCGCTGTTCGGCCCCCTGACATATCTTGAAGCGCGTGCGCGATATGGGATAGTCTGCCTCTTAAAGCCAAAGGGGATAGACGGCACAGCGACCTATAAAAGCGTGGTAATCACTAACAAGAAGTCATCGAATATATACAGGCTCTCGGAACTAAAGGGAAAGACCATAGCTTTTTCGGCCTCAAAATCCACGTCGGGAAACCTTATGCCCCGTTATCTGCTTGCAAATGCCGGCATACACCTGAGCGAGCTTAGCAAATATGCAAACTTCGATTACCATGATTCAGCAGTTAAGGCTGTTTTGAAGGGGCAGTATGATGCAGGCGCAGTAAGGGACTCTATAGCAAAGAAATACATGAAGCTCGGGCTGGATGTCATAGCTACGTCAGATGCGATCCCGACAGGGCCCCTTGTCGTAAGCAAACGTTTAGCTGCGCCGGTAGTTGCAGAGATAAAAAAGGCGCTTCTTGACCTTAACCCAAATGATCCGCATCACCAGAAGGTGCTTAAACGTCTGGACGATGATCTCAAGAACGGCTTTATCGAAGCATTCGACAGCGATTATGCCGGCATACGAACAAAGATAAATGCTGTGCCTGAAACATGCGGGATAAGATGCCACCCCAGGATTCGGCTATGAAGACTATTAAAGCTTCCGGCATCTCAAAAAGGTTCGAGTTTTTATCCAGATTAAGCCTTCAGCATAAATTTATTCTGATTACCACCGCTGCAATTGTCATCCTGATGTTCATTATAGGGTATCTTGCCGTTGAGAGGGAAAGGTCTATTTTGTATACCGAGGTTGAGAGGGAAGGCAGGCTGCTCGGGGAAACCCTTGCCATCCCAATAATAAATGACCTCATATATGAAAAACTCGGGCTTGTTGAAGAAGGAGGCCTCCTTGACAATTATATACTTGAGATATTCAACAGGCAGGATGTTAATCTGCTTTACATAGCAATCATTGATGAAGACGGCAGGGTAATGTCTCACAATGACATCACAAACTACGGGAAGGTCTATACTGACCCGCTGACAATAAATGCGCTCAAGGCAGACAATACTAAGGTGCAGCATTTTTCTCATGACGGCCACAAGGCGCTGGATGTCAGCGTCCCGCTGTCTATCGGCAAGAAGCGCTGGGGGACTTTGGTGGTCGGTATCTCTTTGAAAAAAGTTGAACGCGAGATTATCGCCACTGTTAAAAAGATCGTTTTTCTGACTATTTTCTTTCTTGCCGCCGGATTCGGGATTATACTGCTGTTGAGCAGGAGATTTATAAGTCCGATAACGCTTTTGGCGGCTATGATGGAAAAAACAGGGGGCGGCTATCTTGATGTTAAGGTTGATGTGAAAGGATATGATGAACTGGCGCTCCTTGGAGAAAGATTCAACAGCATGATTGAAAGGATAAAGCAGGCAAACGAAGAGCTTAAAAAGACGCACGAGAAATTAGTGCAGTCGGAAAAGCTTGCATCCATCGGCATCCTTGCAGCCGGAGTTGCTCATGAAATAAATAACCCGCTCGGAGGGCTTTTCAACTGCCTCCGGATATTAAAGCAGAAAGGTGAGGACCCTGAGTTCAGGGCAAAATATCTGGGCCTTATTAATGAGGGGCTTGACAGAATAGAAAGCACGGTGAGCAAGCTCCTGTGGATGGCAAGGAAAAATGAGCACAAGCCTGCGCAGGTAAATATCAGGAATGTTGTAAATGATGTGTATTCCTTTGTTGAATATAAGGTGCGGAAGAGCAGAATTAACTTTATCAATGAGGCAGACGATAACCTGAACATTTTTATTGACCCGCATGATCTCCAGCAGGTTGCGCTTAATCTTTTTATAAATGCGATTCAGGCCATGGAAAAGGGAGGGTCCTTAAGGGTCCGGGGGTGCAGGGAAGATTCAAAGATTAAAATAGAGGTCCGTGATACAGGCTGCGGCATTGCGCATGAAAACATTGGAAGGATTTTTGACCCGTTCTTCACCACAAAGCCGCCAGGAGAAGGCACAGGGCTGGGCCTCTGGTTGACTTACGAGATAATCAGAAACTACAATGGAGAAATTTCCGTTGAAAGCGAGGCAGGCAAGGGAAGCACGTTTACCCTTTCCTTCCCTGTAGAGAAATGAAAGAAACTATTTTATTAATTGAAGACGAAAAGCTGATGAGGGTTACTATTGAGGATGCCCTGAGGACAGCAGGCTATGAGGTCACGGCCTTTGAAACAGGGACAGAGGCTTTGAGCTCTCTCAAAATCAGCCCTGCCGATGTAGTGGTTACAGATGTCAGGCTGCCTGATATTGACGGCATTAACATACTTGAGGAAATCACGCGGATGAATGATGCCCAGGTAATTGTGATGACTGCCTTCGGCACGATAAAGGACGCTGTTAATGCAATGCGGCTCGGAGCATTTGACTACATAACAAAACCTTTTTCTCTGGATGAATTTCTGCTGCTTATTGAAAGGGCGCTTGAGGTAAAGAGGCTGCGCGATGAAAATGTCAGATTAAAAAAAGACCTCAGCAAGTGCTACTGCTTCCCGAATATTATCGGTGAAGGCATTGAAATGAAGAAGGTTTTTTCTTTGATTGAGAGAGTTTCAGGGTCAGATTCAACAATTCTGATTCTCGGAGAGAGCGGCACGGGGAAGGAACTTATAGCCACTACAATCCACTATCAAAGCAAACGAAGAGATAAGCCCCTGATTAAAGTAAACTGCGCTGCAATGCCTGAAGGCCTTATAGAGAGCGAACTTTTCGGGCATGAAAAAGGCGCGTTCACAGGGGCCATCAAGAGGAAGCCGGGCAGATTTGAACTTGCCGATAAAGGCACGATTTTTCTTGATGAGATTGCAGACCTGCCCTTAGCCACGCAGTCAAAGATTTTAAGGGTGATACAGGAAAGGACCTTTGAAAGGGTCGGAGGCACGGAAACGTTAAACACCGATGTCAGGATAATTGCCGCAACGAACAAGAACCTTGAAGAAGAGGTTAAGAAAAAAAGGTTCAGGGAAGACTTGTATTACCGCCTTAATGTAATACCGGTAATCCTTCCGGCGTTAAGGGACAGGAAGGAAGACATTCCTCTTCTTATTGATGCTTTTTTAGAGAAATGCAAAAGCAAAATGTCCAAAAATATCCGTTTTTCAAAGGATACCGTCAATGCGCTTCTTGAATATGACTACCCTGGAAATGTGAGAGAGCTTGAAAACATAATAGAGAGATGCTCGGCGCTTGCAGTTTCAGATGTAATAGGCAAAGATGCCCTGCCGTCATTTATTCTCAAGGAAACGTCCGCTTCAGGCGAAGGCAGTAAGCGTCCGTCACTTTCATCCGTGGCTTCAGAAGCAGAAAAGGAATACATAATCAGAACGCTGAAGACAGTTAAGGGAAACAAGACTAAGGCGTCCGAGATATTGGGCATAAGCAGAAAGACGCTGTGGGAAAAAATTAACGCCTACGGCATTGAATAAACTCCGTATTAGCGCAGTAGAGCAACAGCACAGTAGTTTTTTAAGTCTTTACTTCTGTTCTACTGCCCCTCTGACTCAAGCACCTTTATGAAGGCGACAACAATTTCAGGGTCAAACTGAATCCCCGAATGTTTTTTCAGTTCGTTTTTTGCTTCTTCTGTTGTCAGCGCTCTTCTGTAAGGCCTGTCTGAAAGCATGGCGTCCCATGTGTCTGCAATGCTTATTATCCTGGCCTTAAAAGGAATCTCCTTGCCCTTTAGCCCAAGAGGATAGCCTGAACCGTCATACTTCTCATGGTGATGCCGTATCGTAGAGAGGATAGGCTTCAGGAAATGAACAGGCTCAAGTATCTGAACGCCTTTGTCAGGATGTGTTTTTACCTCTTCCTCTTCGCATTCATCCAGGCTGCAGTGTTTCCAGAGAATGTCTTTGCTGATGCCTATTTTCCCTATGTCATGCAAAAGAGATGCAAAGTTAAGATGTTCTTTTTCCTGCTCGCTCAGCTTAAAGAAGCCTGCTATTTTGTTGCTGAGGCTTGCCACTCTCTCCGTATGGCCCTTTGTATAAGGGTCTTTTGCCTCAATCGCATTTGCAAGAGCCATAACTGTCTGAAGATATGAGGTCTCCATGTCATAATATATCCTGCTGTTTAATATTCCTGCTGATATGACCTCCGACAAGAGCTGGAAAAACTCAATCTCATTTTTATCGTAGTGAAGGGACTCGTCTGAAGCCAGATAGAGTATGCCTATCATCTCATCCTGCATCTTGAGAGGCACGGCAAGCTCGGTGACAGTGTCTATAGGCAGGTTGAACGGATTTTCCCTTGAATAATCCACCATCGTGCGGCCCATGAGAAGCGCCTTCTGGATTGTAGTGCTGTCAAGCCTCAGTTTCTTGCCGATATGACTGCCATTTTGAAATCCTGCAATCATTTTTGGTATTAAGACTATGTTTGCGAAGAACTCGCAGTTACTGCATCCATTAACCTTTTCGTCAAAATTTCTGGCAGCAGTGTAATGGCTGTGGATGTGCCTGCTCTTCCAGCAGCTTATGGCTGTAGAGCCGAACGGGCAGGCAGACGCATCGCCGCTGTGGCACATTGTGCCTGCCAGCCGCCAGCAGTTTAATGCCGCCTTATAAGCAGGGCAGTTAAATGCGTCACAGTCAAAAAACTCATAGCATTTTTTCTCAAGGTCTTCTTCAAGCAGGAGGATTATCCCAGCCTTGAGATTTGTTACATTGAGTATAATCTTAAGGGAGGCTGAGAGTATCTCGTCCAGCTTAAGCGTTGAGGTTGTAATCCTTGACGCTTCAAGAAGCGTATTCAGCTTGGTGTTGCTTTTCCGAAGCTCCTGATTGACATATTCAACATTGTTTATATGGTTTTTAATATCGTTTTCATGTTTTTGCATCGTGAGGCTCATCTTGTTGAACTTGTCAATCAACTGCCTGAGTTCATCGCCCTTTAGCTCTTTATAAACCCTGCATTTATAACAATCGCCTAATTTTAAGGCAAAGTCCCCTGTAACTTTTCCCTCGCAGAGCGTCCCGCTTTCAAGCCAGCAAGGGATAGCATCGTCAAATTTATGAGAAGGGCATTCTGTTTTTTTGCAATCCAGTATCTCATAACAATGTGTCCCCCTCTGGTTGAACAGCGTAAAATTCCCGAGCGCTATCTGCCTTGCCGCTTCTGTGAGGCCTTTTATGGGAGAAATCAGCAAGCGCCTGGTAAGAAAAATCAACAATACGGAAAGAACAACAGAGGCAACTATTCCGAAACCTGTCATCCTTTCTACAAGGTCTATGATGTTTCCGGAAATTCCTGATGTGGAGAGCCTTACGATTACAGCGCCCCTTATCTGCTTATTGTCAAAATGGCAGGAACGGCATTGTTTTTCATTTAATAAGGGCTTTATAAAATACTGCGACTCTGCCGTTGAAAATTCTGCTTCGTTCCCCTTGAGAATGCTGTCCCTTAAATCTTCTTTGAGTTCAAGAGCAGGCGCCTGCATGCCAAACGCAGGCCTGCCGTCAGGATTTAATACTATTATCCCTTCTACTCCTTTCATAGCTGAAAGCTCTTTAATAAGCCTGACTGTTTCTTCGGGCCGGCCCCCGAGCATATTGTCTTTAAGCGCAATGCTTATGGATGCTGACAGAACCTCGGCGTTTTTTTTGTTGTCTTCTTCAAGGAGTATGGTCTCACGCCTGACAATGAGGATCGTTATAACAGCGATGGACAGAATTACGCAGGTTGTTATAGCAGCTGCGAGTTTTTTGTCAAGGCTCAGATTCCGGATAAAATTTAAAAAGGTTTTATTTTTCATGCGGAGATTACTCTGTTTCTGCCTGCCCTTTTTGCCTCATATAAAGCCTCATCCGCTGCGCGGAGTATTCCCTCTGCGCTGTCCCCGTCATCAGGGAAAGAACTTAATCCTATGCTTACGGTAAGCTTCCCGTCCGGCTGTGTTTCTTCTTTGGGAAACCGGCACCACTCTATCATGTTGCGCATTCTTTCTGCTATGGATTCTGCCTGATCTTTGGGCGTCTCAAGGAGCAGAACGGCAAACTCCTCGCCGCCGTATCTGGCTACAACATCAGTGTCCTTAAGGTTTTCCCTTATCAGCTCTGCAAGTTTTTTAAGTAGAACGTCTCCCTGCGGGTGCCCGTTTGTGTCATTGTAATGCTTGAAGTAATCTATATCCATCATTAAGAGGCTGCACGGCCTCTGGTATCTTTTGGCCCTAAGAATTTCAGCGTTAAACGCATCCTTGAACTCCCTGTGGTTTTTAAGCCCTGTAAGCCCGTCTGTTTTTGAGAGCTCCATTGTCTTTTCATAAAGCAGCGCATTGGACACTGCAAGCCCGGATGCGTCAAGAAGCCTCATGCACGCATTTATGTCAAATTCTTCAAGCGGCATGTGCTCCTTTGAAATGTCCAGCACATATAAGCCAACAGGGGTAAACAGTTCGCAGGCAAGACAGGCGTCCAGTTTTTCAATGATATTTCTCATTACCCTGCCCTTGCAGTGCGTGGACGCAATCTGCCAGCATTTCCCTGCTTCTTTGCCGTATGCAGCGCATTCCGCATCAGTGCAGCTGAAGTATTCATAACAGGGCCTTAATGATGCGGCCATTATCGGAAGGACAAGGGCCCGCTTAATTCCCAGGGCATTCAGCACAGATGCCTCATATCCGGATGTGAGCGTCCTGTGGTCTATTGTCATGGCGCTTCCCTTCATTATTGCCGCGCTAAAAGCATTGCTGTCCAGGAGGGGGATATTGATTTCCTCGCTGTTATTTTTAAAGATAAGCACGCGTTTTTCCTTATCCAGAGGCATATAAATACAACTGCAGGCGCTGGCAAAACCGCAGAGTTCTTTCTCAATGATTTCTATGACTTCCTTCAGCCTTATTGACGAGCGCAGTCTTTCCGAAAGGGTATAGAGCCTGCGTATCTCCTCGTGCTTATTGTAGAGTTTCCTGCTGAGGTATGTGACAAAATATGCGGTAAGAAACACGGTGCTTATAAAGACTATACCGTAGGAACCCATTACAGTTAGGTCTGTAAATATCATGGGTTCATTTTTGAAAATGCCGTAATGCGGCAAAAGCCCGAGATATTTGAGTCCCATAACAGAGGCAGGAAAAAAGATGGCCAGGCCGCCGAATGCAAAGGTGAATTTCCAAGGAAGTATTATGCCGCTTATCACTATATGAAATATGAAAAAATAAATAAAAGGGCTGTCGCAGCCGCCGGAAAAGTAAACAGCCAGGGCCAGTGTTATCTGGTCCAGAAATATCTGAAGCAGGGCCAGTTTTTTAAGGTTTGACCCGGGAAATTTCACTTCCCACCGGAAATACATATTATATGAAGCTGCAAATCCAAGAATGATATAAACAGGGATAAGGGAGAAGGACATGAATGCTACTTCCCTTATAACATGAGTTCCGACAAGCACGCTGAGAATGCCTATCCACCTGAGCTTTATAAGCCAGCCCATTGATTCGCGCAATTCCTCCTTGTCAAAACTGTAGCCTTCGCTTAAGGTGGAGCGGTTATCCTTATTTTCCTCAGTCATTTCAACTCCTTTTAGAGCAGTAGCGCAGCAGCCCAGTAGCGCAGTAGCGCAGTAGTTCTTTACTTCTGCTCTGTTGTTCTACTGTTCTAATGCTCTGTCCTGAATCTATTAATCTCACCGTCCAAAGTTCCCACCGAGTCCCCGAGAACAGATGATTCCTTTGTCATTTCTTTGGCAAGCGCAAGGTTATCTTTTGCAATATCAGTTATTGCCTCTATGCGTTTGGTTATGGCCATGCTTCCGGCCTTCATGTCCTCCATCGCTTTTTTTATCCTGCTGACCTGCGAGAGTATGTCCTCGCCCGCCAGGGTAATAAGGTCTGCGCCCTTGGACTGCTCTGAGGTGGAGCTCTTAAGCCCCTGCGCAATCTCCTTTGCTTTTTCTATGCCCGAGAGTATCATCTCACTGCCTGCTCTCTGCTGTTCAGATGCATTCAGTATCTCTTCCATCCTGATAGACACTCCTTCTATTGAAGAGTTTATCTCCTTTATCGCTTTTGCCTGCTCGGCAGTCGCCTTTTCTATAAAGGCGGTCTGAGAGGCCGACGCCGTGGAAGTTTCAAGTATGCCGTTAAATACAACGCCCGCGTCTGTTATCAATTCCAGCCCCTGCTCTATCAGATTAACTGTCTTTTCCTCAGCAGTCGCGACATTGTTTATATACCCTTTGACCTCTTCAATGATTGTCGTGATTTCCTTTGTATTCTGGGCTGTGCGCTCTGCAAGCCTTCCTATCTCATCAGCAACAACTCCAAATCCCTTGCCGTGCTCCCCTGCCTGAGCGGACAGGATTGCGGCATTAAGCGCCAGGAGTTTTGTCTCATCAGCAACCTCGGCTATGACCTGCACAATTTCATCTATCTTTTCTGATGATTTTCTCATGCCATTGACGATTCCGGCTGTTTTGTCTGCAGAATCCTTTATCTCGCTTATGCTTTTTACTGAATTATGGATGGAGCTTATCCCCTTCTCGCGTATGGCTGAGGTGACTTCTTTTGCAAGGCCTGAAGACTGTTTAGCGGAGTCCCTGACCTCATTAACACTTGCGGTAATCTCTGTGGCAGATACAAGCGTGTTGCTGACTGATTTTCTTGAATGCTCTATGTTTTCATTTATCGCCTTGATTGCGGCAAAACTCTGCTCTATGGAAGATGATGTCTCATCTATGAAGGAGGCAAAGGACGCCGTGTTTTCAGCCACTTCCTTTACAGTCGCCTTCATCTCAAGAAGCGTTGTTAATGTGCCTTCCGCTGATTCATGCAGATGTTTAACAGCTTCGGTAATCTCTCCTGTGGTAGTATTTATCTCAAGAACAGATGTGGTTATCTCTGCTGAGTCAACAACCTGTTTTTCCGAGCCGTCTGTTAATTTGTTCATGCCTGTAACAAAGCCGCTTACTGAGTGCTTCACTTTTTTCAGAGAATCCCTGACCTGATGTATTAAATCTATAAGTCCTATGCGCATGGCCTCTATGGAGCTTACAAGCTTGCCCATTTCATCCTTTGACGGCGTTGTAACAGCCCTGCTCAAGTCTCCCTTGGAAATCTCTGTTGTCACTGAAAGCACGGCCTCAATGGGCCTTACAACAGTTCTCTTCATGCTGAGCGGAATCACTATAAGAAGTCCTATAACGACAATTGCGCCCATCGCCCCAACCCTTAAAAGCATGGACCAAACCTTTGCCTCTGTTCCTGCAAGCGACGTCTTAATCATTATTGCGCCCATGTAAGGCGAGTCTTTACCGTGGCATGCCTGGCACTTTTCAGTGTTATGCATAAGCCCGAGATGTGTGAGAACTTTTTTGCCGTTAGAGTCTTCATAGATATTCAGGCGCTGCGCTTTTATAAGGCGGTTTATCGTGTCCGGTTCAATCACTTTAGTGCGTTTTTTATCAAAGGACCTTGTGCCATCCATATTTACAACCTCAAGTGTTTCAACCTCGGCAATCTGCCTGAAGTCATTAAGTATGTTGTTGGCAATCTCAGCCTTTCCTTCAAGCATCACAGCCTCTATGGACCGGAAGACTGCCTCTGTAAAAAGATCCCAGCGGTTCTCATTAAGGCTATAAACATCTTTTCTTGCGTTGTAAGATTCAATTAACACAAAGGGCCCGTTGACAAGAAAAAGCACGAGGAAAACAATGAATGAGATCTTCCACCCCAATTTTTGAGTTATCGGAGATCCCGAACGGCTCGGGAAAGGATTTTTAATAATCTTCATTTTAGATAGCCCCCTTTTAATATTCAGGTCGTTGCGACTCGAAACCGAGCTGAAATGGATTTTTATATTATCTCTCATTAATCCAGAAAATGCAATTCATGCACTACTATCACAAAATAGCGATAGACTGCTTAATGCCTTGTATTCGCTGTAATTGCGAGTCCGGAATTGTTCGGGGCGTGGCAATCTCATTGTAATAGAGCCGCTCGGGACTCACAATGACAACTTTCTATCGCTCAAGGCATCACTGCTCTCAGGGTAATCCGTGTCCCTTCCAAATCATCAGCTTAAGCATCCCCTTTTGTTTCCTTTCCGTAACATTGCATCTTTTGGGACTAAAAAGCGGCAAAAAGCCTTTAAATCAAATGGTTATGCTCTAAAAATCATTCCTGACGTTACGTATTAGTAACAGTCCTTGTTTGGCTGTCTCTCAAAAAAGCTTATTATATTTGGTTTTTCTTTGTTGGAGAACATGGCATCTTTATTGCAATTATTTATGGTTGCACATCGTTATAAAATACTGTAATATACAGCATTCACAGCGATGCCAGGAAGACTTTCCTATTTTTCGGAAGGGAGATTTAATGTTTTGCCCCGAAAAGCTCGGGACAGATTTTTTCTGAGAAGGAGGTGGTTTGGGAACAGGGCCGCAAAGACTTGGGGAGAAAAGGCAGTTTGGTTTTAGCGTTTGGTTGTTTAGAATTCATTACGACAGATTAGAGATTGAAAGGAGGAAGAAAGATGCAGATTAAAAGAAGAGATTTTCTGAAGGCAGGCGTGGCAGCCGGCGCAGCAGTAGCTTTAGCCGGGCCGTCGCTCAACGCCTTTGCAGCAGCGCCTAAGCCGCTTGCAGGCGAAAAAGCAAGTGGAGCAACAGACCCCGGTAAGTGGATTGCATCTACTTGTCAGGGCTGTACAACATGGTGTCCTGTTGAGATTTTTGTCCAGAACGGCAGGGCGGTAAAAGTAAAGGGCAACCAATATTCCATGCAGAATGAGGGTAATGTATGCCCGAGAGCGCATATGGGACTTCAGGAGCTTTATGACCCTGACAGGGTAAAGGTTCCTATGAAGAGGACCAACCCCAAGAAGGGCAGAGGAGTTGACCCTAAATTCGTTCCTATCTCGTGGGATGAAGCGTTGAATACCATCGCCGACAAAATAATGGAACTGAGGAAGAACAACGAACCTGAAAAGTATCTGCTCCTGCGCGGCAGGTATTCGTATATGAGAGATGTTATTTATGACGCCATGACCAAAATCATCGGCTCTCCGAACAATGTATCTCACAGTTCTCTCTGCGCAGAGGCGGAGAACTTTGGCGCATATTACACGGAAGGGATGTGGGGCTACAGGGATTACGACTTCGCCAACACGAAATACCTTGTGATATGGGGATGCGACCCTGCAAACTCTAACAGGCAGGTGCCGATTTTCATAAAGAGATTCGGAGACGTGCTTGACAAGGCTACAGTAGCCGTTGTGGACCCGAGGCAACAGACTACTGCAACAAAGGCGCAGGAATGGCTTCCGGTAATCCCCGGACAGGACGGCGCTCTTGCAACAGCCCTTGCGCATGTAATACTTACGGAAGGACTCTGGAGCAAGGAATTTGTCGGCGATTTCAAAGACGGCAAAAATCTCTTCAAGGCCGGCAAAACAGTTGACGAAGCCGCATTTGCGGAAAAGGAAACACACGGCATTGTTAAATGGTGGAACATTGAGGTTAAAGACAGGACTCCTGAATGGGCTGCTAAGGTTACAGGGGTTTCTAAAGAGCAGATCATCAGGGTTGCAAAGGGAATGGGCAAAGCAGCGCCTCATGTATGTGTATGGATGGGTCCCGGCGCGGCAATGCATGTGAGGGGCGGATACAGCGCAATGGCTGTCCATGCCCTGAACGGACTTTTAGGAGCCGTTGACAATGTGGGTGGCACTCTCGCCAGCGCAAAACAGGCTGCCAATAAGATGCCGAAGGTGGATAAATATCAGGACGAGCTCGCCAAGAAACATACAAAGATGAAAAAGATAGACTGGAGAGGCGAGAAGGCGTATCCCGCGCTCAACAAAAAGTCAGGCGGCGGATCTATTGCCAACAATACTGCTACCGGCATACTTGAAGGCAAACCCAATGAGATAAAGGTCGCCATTGGATATATGAATAATTTTACGTTCTCCTGCAGCGGCGCTCAGAGATGGGAAAAGGCAATGGAAAAGATACCGTTCTTTGCCCATCTTACAACTAATATAGCTGAGATGACACAGTATGCGGATATAGTCCTTCCCGCAAGGATTACCATGTTTGAGAAATGGGCGTTTGTAAAGCAGAAACAGAACAGGCATGCCCATGTAGCGCTCATCCAGCCGGTTGTGGAGCCGCTCTGGGATGTAAAGCATGATGAGACGGAAATGCCCTTCCTTATCGCTGAAAAGCTTAAAGAGAAAGGGTTCCCGAACCTTTATGACTATCTTACAAAGGAGTTCAAGGACCCCGAAACAGGCATGTCACCGAGGACAGGCAAAGAGTTTGCCCTCTATTCCGTGAAATATTACACCTCGCCTGCATGGACCGCAGCCGGCGCCAAGATTGGAGACAAGATAAACGG
The DNA here is from genome assembly GCA_003599795.1 of Nitrospiraceae bacterium. Classification (GTDB taxonomy): domain Bacteria; phylum Nitrospirota; class Thermodesulfovibrionia; order Thermodesulfovibrionales; family UBA1546; genus UBA1546. Next base: position 38,608 of record QZJQ01000012.1, on the reverse strand, counting down.
CTGGGAAGATTACAGGCAGCGCGGTGTATGGAACTCTGAGGCTTATAAATATAAGAGCAGGTGGGGAGGCAAATTCCATACCGCTTCAAAGAAATTTGAATTCTACAGCGAGACTCTGAAAAAGACGCTGACAGACCACGCGAAAAAGCACAAAACCGATGTGGACGACATCCTGAAGGTGTGTAATTATGAGGCAAAGGGAGAGCTTGCATTTGTGCCTCACTATGAGTCGCCTTACAGGTTCGGCGATGTGAAGGAATATCCGTTTACCTTCATTGACTATAAGTCCAGGCTCAACAGGGAAGGCAGAAGCCAGAATTCTCCGTGGTATTATGAGTTCCATAAGGTTGACTTTGGAGACGAAAGCCACGAAGATATGCTCCAGATTAACCCTGCGGATGCTACAAAGCTCGGCGTTAAAACCGGAGATACGGTTAAGATAACCACAGTAACCGGAAGCTACATGCTGAAAGTAAAGCTGTGGGAAGGTATACGTCCGGGCACAGTTGCCAAATGCTACGGCCAGGGGCACTGGGCCTATGGCAGAGTTGGAGCTAAAGAGTTCGGCAAGACCGCACGGGGCGTAAACAACAATGAGATAATGCCCTTTGAGACCGAACGCTTGAGCGGCGCAAATGTAAGAAACGGCGGATTTACCGGCGTTAAAATTGAGAAGGCTTAAGGAAAGGAGGTAAAAATAGATGGCTAAATATGGAATGGTTATAGATTTACAGAAGTGTGTAGGCTGCGGCGCATGCGCTATGGCATGCAAGACAGAAAACAACACTCAGGACAGAGGAAAGGGACAGACCTATAACTGGGCTGATTATCACATGAAGGCCGAGGGTAAGTTCCCGAACGCAAAGTTCACAGCAAGGCCGGTTCTCTGCAATCACTGCACAGACGCTCCTTGCGTAAAAGCATGTCCTGTAACGCCGAAGGCAATGCACAAGCACGAAAACGGCATGACGATTCACAATATGGAAAGATGCATCGGCTGCCGCAAATGCCAGGGAGCATGTCCTTACAGCTCAACGGACGTGAATAAGTCCGGAGCGCAGTATAGCGTTATAAGCTTCAATGACTTTACGGATGAAGTTCAGCCTTTCTTCAAGGACAAAACAGAAGTCGTTCCGGGTGTCACTGCATCAGGCGCTGAGATTTCGCAGAAGGCAGGGGATACGCCCCCTCACCGCACGATGTACAAACATTCGGATTATGCCAGTGTGAGAGTGGCAGGCAAGGTTGAAAAGTGTATATTCTGCGAGCACAGGGTGCTTAACGGCGAACTGCCCAACTGCGTTGTGCAGTGTCCTTCAGGCGCCAGAGTATTCGGCGACCTCAATGACAAGGACAGCGAGGTAAGCAAGCTTATCAAAAAACATAAGCCTGTTCAGCTCAAGAACAACAAGGGAGAGACTTTAAAGGCCGGAGAAAAAGGCACACAGCCTAATGTTTACTACATCAGGAGTTTTTCGGTCAGGAAGTAAACGACCGTAACAACTCAGTTGTTTCAGAAACGGATGGGACTACAAAAGTAGTCCCATCCTCATTTTACGAGGCGAGGTTAAATTGGAAATCAAAGATTTTATTCTAAAAGAAAAAGCAAGGGGCGATTGTTTCAGGCTTCTGTCAGCATGTTTTTATCAGCTGCAAAAAGAGGCATTCATTCAGGAAGAATTTTTTAAAAACCTTGCAATGGTTTTAAAGGATATTGCTCCGGATGCCGCAGCGCATGTGCCTGCAATGGAAAAGGCGTTTTTAAAATACAACGAAGAAGAGCTCCTTGTTGCTTATGCAAAGCTCTTTGTAGGCCCCAATGAGCTTTTGGCTCCGCCTTACGGCTCTATATATCTTGACGGAGAGAGAAGGGTCATGGGCGATTCCACGATGGAGACCATAAAGATGTACGAAGAAGCGGGACTTAAAATGGGGGATGATTTTAAGGAAGCGCCCGACCATATAGCCGTGGAACTTGAATTCATGTATTACCTGATATTCAAGGAAATTGAGGCGCTTGAGAAATCAGAGACGGATAAGGCGCTTGATTTTATAAAAACACAGAATTTATTTCAGGACCAGTTTCTTAAAAAATGGGTTGGGCTTTTTTGTGATAAGATAAAAGCAGGCACAGACAATGAATTTTACAATTCACTTGCCGGCTGCTTGTCTGTTTTTATTGAGAAAGCTCAAGCCGGAGATGAACTTCCCGTGGCATTAAAGGCGAGCGCTGTTTAGGAATGTTAAGAGAAAAGATTATTGATAAAGCCTTAAGCGCAGAAGACAGCATTGTGACAGAGCGTTCCCGATGCCTGAGGATGAGGTTTAATCATAATTCATGCACCGGATGCGTTGAACAATGCCGCTTCAATGCAATAACAATAACAGACGACGTTTATATAAAGACAGGCGAATGCTCTGAGTGCATGCTCTGCGTTTCAGCATGCCCCTCGGACTGTTTTGATATAAGCGGGCTGGACTTTTATTCTGTAATCGGCAAGCTCAGGAAAGTTCAAGCCTCTGTTGCATCGCCTGTTCTCGGCTGCAGGGCGAACGCAAAAACTCCTTCGCATGAAAAGACATTTTGTTTCGGCTTTTTATCCGAGGAGCACATAATAGCCCTTGTTGTTTTCATGAATAACCAGCTCCAGATTGACTTGTCGGGATGCGCTGATTGCAGAAACAGTTTTGTAGTCGCTGCCCTTGAAAAAAGGATTGCCGGCGTTGAAGCAAAAACCTCTCTGAAAATCTCTGACAGGATAAAAATTGTTAAAAACAAAGCGGATATTAAATTCAATGACGTCTCGTATGACCGCCGCGGCTTTTTCAAGGCCTTGAAAAATGCAACTTTTATGAAGGCAGCCGGACTTTTCGGCGATGAAGACACAGGCGAAGAACTGCGGGCTTATTCGGCAAAAAAACTGCCGTTTAAGAGAGAGCTGCTGAACAGGGCGCTTAGTGTTCTGCCTGATGAGACCAAAAAGGCGCTGCTGAAAAATTATTACTACGATGTTACTGCAACAGATGCGTGCAATAATTGCTTTGCATGCATCGGCATGTGCCCTACGGGGGCGCTGAAGATAGAAGATAAGGATGATGATAACAGGGAGCTTTTTTTCAGCAGCTCTCTGTGCAGCGGCTGCGGCCTGTGCAGGGATTTTTGTTTTAACAGCGCCTTGCGTATAGAAAAAGGATTTACAGGCGGCAGTCCCTTGGAATTCATCAGTGCAAAAAAAGAGGTGTTGTGCGGGGTTTAAATTACAATGGACTTTGAAACGCTTCTCAATGAATCCGTAAAAATCCACGGACATCTCTGTCCGGGTCAGGTGCTCGGAGTGAAGATGTCAATGCTCGGACTGAGGGAGATAGGGATTGAAGACCCGAGGGGCAAAGACAGAAAAAGTTTGATTGTATTTGTTGAGATGGACAGGTGCGCCACTGACGCAGTGCAGTCTGTTACCGGATGCAGCCTCGGGCACAGGACCATGAAGTTTATGGACTACGGTAAGATGGCGGCGACATTCGTGAATCTTAAAACAGGCAAGGCCGTGAGGGTTGTGGCAAAAGAGGACGCAAGGGAAAAAGCAAAGAAATATTTCCCTGAGACAGCAGATAAATACAAGGCTCAGCTTGAGGCATACAAGGTAATGTCTGACGGGGAACTTTTTGATGTGATGCATGTCAGTGTAGCCGTAAAGCCTGAGGACATGCCGGGCAGGCCGCTCAAGAGAGTTCCGTGCGATATGTGCGGAGAATATGTTCAGGACATGAGAGAGTTGCATAAAAGCGGAAAGGTGTTATGCAGGCCGTGCGCTGAAGGAGGGTATTACAAAGTTGAAGACAAGCCTCATGGTAAATAATAATATTGTGCCGTTAAATGAGTTTACGCAGAATTATATTGCAAGCGTCCTCTGCGCAATTGCGCAGACGTTCGGCGATGATTCAAGAAATGTAACCATGCGCATTGAACCCGAAGAAATTCATATTTATACTGAAAACGGCGAACTGGACTTAAAAAAAGATTTTGCGAAGGGATTAATAGAGAGCACCGTAAAAGGCATACTCTCACCCCTAAAGGGGGTCTTCTGGTCTCAGAATATTACCATTGTAAGCGAGGGCTCAAAGGCCCCTGCCGGGTCCTTGAAAAAAGGCTTGACAGACAGGTAGGTTTTTTTATTATAATGCGTTATGCATAAAAGTCATAACGATATGGAGATTAAATCAAAGCTCTGGATAGAGGTTGACGGAGAGCCTGTATTCGGAAGGGGCAGAAGATTCCTGCTTAATGCAATAGACCAGTACGGCTCTATAAATCAGGCGGCAAAAGAAATAAACATCTCTTACAGAAAAGCATGGAGTTATATAAAGGCAATGGAGGAAAGGCTCGGCATTAAACTGGTTGAGAGACAGACGGGCGGAAAAAACGGCGGAGGCGCCTTGCTCACAAAAGATGCGAGAAAATTTTTAAAACAGTATGCATTGATGGAAGAAGGCATAAGAGAAATGGTTGATAAGAAGTTCGGCAATATATTCGGGAAATAATAAGGATTTGATTTTGCTGAAGGCTGCTGACAACTGAAAGCTAAATTTAGGAGGCATTATGTGTGATATTCAGGATTCCGATACGAAAAACAGATTAGGCGTTAAAACAATCCCGGTAACAGAGGCAGTCGGGACTGTGCTGGCGCATGACATTACAGAGATAAAGAAAGATGAATTTAAAGGCAGGGCCTTTAAAAAAGGGCATATTGTCCAGCAAGAAGATGTCTGCCATCTCCAAAGGCTTGGGAAAGAAAACCTGTTTGTTCTTAATATTTCTGAAGACGAAATGCATGAGGATGAAGCAGCTTATACGCTGGCTAAGGCCCTTATGGGCAATGGAGTGTCAATAGAGGGAGAACCCAAGGAAGGCAAGATTAATATAATTGCTGAAAGAGACGGCCTTTTAAAAGTGGATAAAAATGCCCTTACGCAGTTTAATATGCTCGGAGATGTGATGTGCGCTACTCTCCACAGCAATACACCTGTCAAAAAAGGACAGCTTGTCGGAGGCACAAGAGCAATTCCGCTCGTCGTGAAGAAAACAATTGTGGAGGAAGCAGTGGCAATAGCTAATAAAGCAAAGGAGCCAAGGGGTCAAGTGGTCAAGGGGTCAAGTGGACAAAAAAATAATTTCCTCGAACCCTCGAACCCTCGAACCCTCGAACCCTTTCAGACTGGCGTTGTTGAAGTCAAAGAATTACGCAAACTGAAAGCCGGCATTGTTATCACAGGCAATGAGGTCTATTACGGGAGGATAAAGGATGCTTTTGCGCCTGTAATCACAAAAAAAATACAGGAATACGGATGTGAGATTGCAGGGATATATTATGCTCCTGATGATGAAGGGCTTATAGAAGCAAGGCTCAGGGAATTGATAGAAGCAGGAGCTGAACTCCTTATCACAACGGGAGGCATGTCTGTTGACCCTGACGATGTAACGAGATTTGCAATAAGAAAACTCGGCGTCAATGATATTACATACGGTTCGGCAGTATTGCCGGGGGCGATGTTTCTGGTAGCATATTTAGAAAAGGAGTCAAGGGTAAAAGATGAACATCTACTCGAACCCTCGAACCCCCGAACCCTCGAATCCTTTAGTTTTATTCCTATTCTCGGCATTCCTGCCTGCGGCATGTATCATAAGACTACAATTTTTGATTTAATTCTCCCTCGGGTGCTTGCCGGAGAAATAATTGGCAGGAAAGAACTGGCAGAGCTTGGACACGGCGGCTTATGCCTTAATTGCAAAACATGCCGCTATCCTGTGTGCCCGTTCGGAAAGTAGGATTAAGATTTAAGTTTCTCCATATACTCTTCCCATTCAAGCGGAAGCATGTGCTTTTTCCTGCTATTGCATTCCTTACAAGCAGACACAGTATTCCCTTTCGTTGATTTTCCGCCGCGTATGATGGGGACGATGTGGTCCATTGTTAATTCTTTCGGGCTGAAGGTTTTATTGCAGTAATAACATCTGCCTTCCGAGCATTTTCTTTTCCACCACTGTGATTTTCTGAGTTCACGCGCCTTTGCCTTCTCTCTTTTAATATCTTCTTCTGTAATATATGAAATAAAAGGTTCCATATCAGCCTCTGATTTCGCTCCAGAGCACGCTCCTGTTTCGTCCATTGTGCTTTGCATGGTAAAGCGCCTGATCGGCCTTTTCAATGAGTTCTTCCTTTGTTTTAGCGTCCAGCGGAGAAGTTGCAATGCCTATGCTCAGAGTCGCCTGAATGGGTCCAGTATGACTTATATGACCTATATCAAAAGATTTACTGGAAACAGCTTTTCTTAATCTCTCCGCAATGTTCATTGCGCCTTTGCTGTCTGTTCGAGGCAGTATTACGGCAAATTCCTCGCCCCCGTACCGCGCAGGTATATCTATGTCCCTTATGGCTTCTTTTATAAGCTTTGAGACTTCTTTAAGAACCATGTCTCCGGCAGGATGTCCGTATTTGTCATTTATTTTTTTGAAGAAGTCTATGTCTGCCAGGAGCAGAGAGGTGGTTTCCGAATATCTGCTTAATTTTTTAAGTTCTTCAGAGAGCTTCTCCTGAAAAATCCTGTGGTTTAAAAGCCCTGTGAGGCCGTCCGTGGTCGCAAGTTTTTCTATCTCTGCATGCAATTTAGCATTTGCAATGGATGTTGCCGCCTGATTGCACATTACCTTCAGCAATTCTATCTGAAATGTGTCAAGGAAGTCTGTTTTCAAAGAGGACATTACAAATAGCCCGAGCAGCCTGCTCTCATAAACCAAGGGTATGACAAAAATGGAGCGGATTTCTCCTGTCCTGAAGGGCAGGACTGAAGAATGGTAGTCCTTCATGTCAGCCATATAAACGGGCTGTTTGTTTTCAACTGCAATATTAACAAATGTGCCTTTTAAATCAAAGCCGGTCTTGTCTCCTGACATACCGCCTGTATGGTGTATTAACTCAAACTGTCTGCCTGATGCAATAAAGAGAAACGCATTAGAGGATGCAATTTTTTCCGCCCCTTCGCACAGCTTTTCGGCAATTACATTTAAGTTGAGCGATGAGACAAGTTTGGAGCTTTCCTCATTTAATATTTTTAACCCGTTGTAGTCGCGCGCAAGTTTAGGATAAATTCTCTCTCTCTCAATAATTCTGACGAAATGCGCGGCAAGCATCCGCACTGTATTCCTGACAGGCTCGCTGAAGGCATGATAAATTGAACTGTCGGCGGTAAGGACTCCGGTTAATGCATAGCCGTCCATTACGGGCATAACAAGGACAGATGAAACCTTTTTATTTTTTATATAACCTATTTCAGAGGTGTTTTTGTTTACCTCGCCGGAGTAAAAAGTTTTTTTTGTTTTAAAACATTCAGCGATGATGCCTTTGCCGGTAACAATTATATCGCCTTTCTCCTCAGTTGAGCATCTCAGCGTAAAGCCCCCTGGGCTGCTCGGGGCTGTCTGCACGAAAAAATTTACTGAATCGGCATAGACAGCATGTTTTATCGCCAGCAGATGTTCTTTAATTTCTTCGTCTGTTTTGAGCATTGACGAAAAATACTGCGATACCCCGAGCTGCTCGGGGCCGTCTATTAAGTCCGCGTCTGTTTCAGTGACAGCCTCATCGGCATGCTTAATTGTTTTCAAAACGGCATAATCTTTGTATTTCCCCTTTCTGAACCGGTCCAGTATCACAGAGGAAATGACTGCCGTAAGCAGCAGTGAAACTGAAAAAGCGATTTCCTCTCCGAACAGCTCGGGGTTCATAAATAAAGCCCTTAATCTGAGGAATATGATGAGGAAAGACAAAGGAACGACAGTCTTCCAGCCATAAAAAACAGCAGCGGAAATAACAAGCGGGAAATAAACGGGCTTGAGCCACTCTAAATTCAGCGCGGCAATTAGGCCCTCAAAAATGAGCGCTATGGAAAAAAGGAACTCCAGGGAAGCACTTTTTCTTTTAGATGTGTAATGCAGTATTGAATATGCAATAGCTGTTGCAGCGCTGAACAAAAACCACAGGGCAGGCATTGTTACCGGAAAATTTTTCAGGAGTCCAATCCATATCAGGACAAGACAGAGTAAGGGGATGCTCTTTTTTATCCGGAAGCCCGGCCCCTCTTTATCTCCTCTTCCCTGAAGAATTTTTTGTACAGCACTTCCCACTCAGGACTCCCCTCGGATAGTTTTCTTGAAAAGGATTGAAGTTTTTTCCTTATAGCTGAATCTATGTCTTCTCCGATCTTTAATTCATTGGCAATGATGCGCTTAATCTCACGCCTTATTTTTCCTTCCTCATCGTTAAGCTCAATTAAATTTCTGCTTATAAGGCCCTGAAGAAGCATATGTGTGAGGTGCGTTATCTTTTCCTCAGAAAGCATCATAGAATAAGGCTTCTCTCTTTCACTATCTTTTGTTTGGTCAGCTCAAAGAGTTTCCTGTAGTCAACCCTGCCGCGCTCTATTTCCGAGTTGTGTTTTTTTAGTATTTCTCTTACCTCTTCATTGACCCTGTCTTCTGTTAGAAGCTCATCCATTATGAGTTCTTCTGTGTTGGCGAGCAGCTGTTCCATAGGAATGCGCGGAGTGACAAGCTGTTTTGAAATAATGCCGTCTACGACCTTTTTAGTTATCAGAGGCACCCATGTTTTGGGGATTCTCATGCTCTATTTTTCCACAAATGAAAGAAGAGCTATATTCCGGGCTCTTTTTATGGCTTCCGTCAGGCTTCTCTGGTGCCTTGCGCATGCGCCTGTCATCCGGCGCGGAAGAATTTTGCCCTTTTCCGTAAGGTAATACCTCAGAATTCTGATATCTTTGTAGTCTATGAACTCTGCCTTTTCCGAGCAAAATCTGCAGAATTTTTTCCTTTGCATTCTTCTCTGCTGCAATGTTTTCTCCTTTCAAAAATAGCGTTTATTGAGTTATAGCGTTATTGCGTTATTGTTTTCGCTAAAACGCTCAACGCTTTGCGCCATAACGCTAATTAAAACGGCTCCATGTCCGTTGTTTCTTCAGGCGGGGCTATATCTTCCGTGGATGCCGAGTCTCCCGCGCCTAAGGCGGCCTCTCCTGCACCGGTTTTCTTTGACAAAAATCTAACTGAACTTGCAACTACTTCCATCCTGCTTTTCTGCTGACCTTCAGATTCCCACTTTCTCTCCTGCAGCCTGCCTTCAACAAGCACGGACCTGCCTTTGCTAAGGTACTGTCCCGCGCTTTCTGCCTGCTTGCCGAATACGACCACGCCGATGAAAAGAGTTTCGTCTTTGAGTTCGCCTTGCTGTTTTATTTTTGAATTAACAGCAATCCTGAAAGAAGCTACGGCTGTGCCCTGCGGCGTATATCTGAGTTCCGGATCTTTAGTCAGGTTCCCTATTAGTATTATTTTGTTAAACACAGGTTTATGCCTCGCTTTTTTGCTCTGTTTTTTCAACAGGTGTGACCGTAGCTGCTTCCGCAGCTGCGGATGACTTCAATGCCGACTCTGCCTGCTTCTTTTCCAGTTTAATTACCATGTATTTCACTACAGGGTCAAAGACTTTATAATAGTCTTCAAGTTTTTTTATCACGGCTGAGGGCGACTTAAAGACAAGGAAAAGATAGAAGCCTTTTTTCTGTTTCTTGATTTCATAGGCGAGTTTCCTTCTGCCCCATGCGTCAGACTTCAATATTTCTCCGCCTGAATTCGTTATGAGGTCTTTTATCTTGCCTGAGGCTGTCTCAATCTCTTCGTCGGCAAGAGACGCATTTAGTATTACGATGTTTTCATAGATGTTCATAGAGAACACCTCCTTATGGATTTTCACCCCGAGTCCCGAGCATCCCGGGAGGATTATAGCCCTCCGAGCAACTCGGAGAGCAAGGAGTTGTTATTTATACCACAGAAGGCAAAATAAAAGCAACCTATGCGTTCAGGAGTTCCCTGAGTTCTTTCCCGACCTTGAAGTGGAGTACCTTCTTTGCAGGGACATCAACGCTTGCGCCTGTCTTGGGGTTCCTTGCTTTTCTCGGGTTCCTTGTCTTTAGCCTGAAATTCCCGAAGCCCCTTATCTCTATCTTTTCTCCACGCTGAAGCGCTTCTTTTACGCTGTCAAAAACCGTTTCTATTACTATCTCTGTCTGTTTCCTTGTAAGTCCTTCAACTTTCTCAGATATTTTGTCTACAAGTACCGATCTTGTCATAAAAAACCTCCATTATGTCGTGCTGATTTAAATTTATATCTATTGATGTAATAAAATCAAGCCTTTTTCTTCCTGCCCGCCTTGGCGAGTCCGGACTTATCAGGCTTGCTTTCCGCCCATACCTCTATAGCGAGTTCAGGGCACATCTGCGCGCATAATGCGCACCCTGTGCATTTTTCTATTTGTTCAGGATAGGCAGTGAAATATCCCATCTTGTTGAATTGCTCTTCAATTACTATAACTCCTTTAGGACAGGACATTACACAGTATTTACAACCCTTGCACAATTGTCTGTCTATTGCGATTTTTCCTTTCATGCGCTCCTTTCGCCTTAGGCGGACCTTTCAAGCAGTTCCCCGGCATGTTTTAAAGACACGTCAGTTATTTTGCCGCTGAGCATTCGCGCTATCTCAGCCGTGCGCTCATCCGGAGTGAGTTCCTTTATCCTTACTGAAGTGCTGTCTTTTTTCTGGGACTTTTCTGTCATTATGTGAAAATCCGCTGCCGACGCTATCTGAGGAAGATGGGTTATGCATATAACCTGATGAGCCCTTGAAAGCCTTTTTAATTTTGTGCCTACGCTTTCAGCTGTTCTTCCTCCTATGCCGGCGTCAACCTCGTCAAATATCAGCACCGGGATGCTGTCAACGTCAGCAAGAATATTCTTTAGAGCAAGCATTATCCTTGAGAGCTCTCCGCCGGATGCAACCCTTGAAAGAGGCTTAAGAGGCTCCCCGGGGTTTGCCGAAAAAAGGAATTCAATTGCATCAAGGCCTGAAGAAGACAGTGGAGACGGCATGACGTCAACTGTGAATCCGGCCTTTTCAAATGCAAGTTCTTTTAATATTTTTTCTACTGCCTTGCTTATATCTTTTGCCGTCTGTTTTCTTTTTTCCGATAGATGAGACGCTGAATCCATGAGTCTCTCTTCTTTTTCTCTGAGTTGATTTTCAAGCCGGTCAATTTTTTCATCAGAATGTTTCAGGCTTGATAGTTCTTTTTCAGTTTTATCCCTGTAGGCGATTATTGCGTCAGCGCCGTCTCCGTATTTTTTCTCAAGTTTTTTTATGGCCTCAAGCCTTTCCTCTGCGGTTTCAAGCCGCTTTGGGTCCAGGTCATATTTTTGCTTAAACCCCCTCAACGACAGGGCCCCGTCTTCAAGCAGGGGCTTTGCTGATTCAAGAAGTTCCAGGGTTTCAGCGATGCTCTGGTCAATTGCAGCCATCTCCCTGAGTTTTGAGATCACAGCGTCGAGCTGCTCTGTGCATGCGCCTTCTGATGAGTAGAGCATTGTATATGCTGTTTCTACAAGCTCATTCAGTCTATTCAGGTTTGAAAGTATAGTCCTCTCTTCTTCCAGCGCTTCCTTTTCCCCTGTTTTAAGCGAAGCAGTGTCTATTTCATTTATCTGGAAACTCAGCAGGTCAATCCGCTGCATGCGTTCCTTAACATTTTCCTTAAGTTTGCCGAGTTCTTTTTTAAGCTCCTGAACTTCATGAAACAGCGCCTCAACTTCTGCCCTTTTGTCATGGAGTTTGCCGTAAAAATCCAGAAGGGTTCTCTGATTATCCGCTGAAAGAAGGCTCTGGTGTTCATGCTGCCCGTGCATGTCAACGAGGGTTTTGCCTACTGCAGACAGGCTCTGGATGTTAACAAGAGAATCATTTATATAGGCCCTGCTCTTCCCTGATGATGAGATATTTCTGCGTATCACAATCCCGTCTTCGGAGATAATGCCCATTTCCGCAAGCATCGGATGGCCTGAGACCTCAAAGAACGCCTCAACAGACGCTTCACCCTTCCCGCTTTTAATCATATCTGTCTGGGCCCTTTCTCCAAGAGCAAGCCCGAGGGCATCAACAATTATTGACTTTCCGGCGCCTGTCTCTCCTGTTAAGACATTAAGGCCTGTTTCAAATCTTATTTTGAGATCATCAATTATAGCGAGATTTTTTATCCTGAGTTCTTTAAGCATTGAATGCAGACAGCGCTATTTTTATTTCACTTTCTAAGAATATTTTTGAGCTCTTTTGCATTTTTCGGAGCATACCCGCAGGCTTCATTATTGAAATACAGGAAAATGTCCTTGCCATCCTTCAGAAATTTTTTTATTGCCTTTGCCTCTGTCTTTAGCTGCTCAGTTGTATAGCAAGAGGCGCATTTCCCGTCAGCGCCGTGTCTCCTGACATATACGAAATCAGCGGTAACCGGAGCATCGCATAAGAAATCAGGCCAGTCGGCAAAACACAGCGCTATATTGTTTCTTCCCAGAAGCGTTATGATTTTTTTATTCATCCAGCTCTTGTCCCTGAATTCAAAGGCATTTCTTGCGTGGTATTGGCTTAGCGCTTCAAGAAATTCTTGCAGTTTACCGGTATCTGCCTTAAAGTCAGGCGGAAACTGCCACAGAACCACCCCAAGTTTCTCTCTCAGCGCTGTTATTCTTGAAAAAAATACATCCAGAGGCTCGGCAGGGGACTTTAATTTTTTAACATGGGTTATAGACCTGCTGCCTTTAAGGGAGATTGTAAAGTCTTTGGGAGTTTCGCTATACCACTTTGAAAAAGTCTCTTTTTCTGGTACCCTGTAAAAAGTGACGTTAAGCTCAACAGTTGCGAATTTCTTGCAATAGTATTCAAGCCACTGCTTTTTGGAGAGTTCGTTAGGATAAAAGGTCCCCTGCCAGTTATCGTACAGGAACCCGCTGCATCCTATCTTCACACAAGGCATTGGATATTATATCATATAACCGTCTTGTATTGGGTGCTCGGAGGGAGCAAAACAGAATAAACAGGACAGCATTCGCCTCATTTTGAATGAGTTTTAGAGGATGATGGAAAATTAGATGAAAGTGGTTTTATAATAGACGGCAGACAAGAGCGTTATAGCGTTCAGCGTTGAGCGTTATAGCGATAAGAAAAAATAAACGCAATAACGTTATCAGGAGGGTTTTATGGCTGATATAAAGAGAATCGGAATTATCACAAGCGGCGGAGACTGCGGAGGCTTAAATGCGGTTATCAAAAGCGCTGCGCGGGAGGCATACGCTCATGGAATTGAGACAGTAGTAATCCCGAACGGTTATGCAGGGCTTTATAACCTTGTGGACCTTGAAAAGGTTGTAGTCCTGGATGCCGAGAGGGTGAGCCGCATTGAGGCGTCCCTTGCAGGTTCCGAGGCAGGGCATTCAAGGGTAAAGATAAGCAAAATAAAAGACCCTAATACTTACGACAGGATTAAGGCCGGGCTTAAAAAATTTAAGATAGACGCCCTGATTATAAGCGGCGGTGATGATACCGGAAGCGTTGTTATAGACCTGAACTCTCACGGCATCCCCTGCGTTCATGTGCCTAAGACCATGGACCTGGACCTTCAGCCCTACAGTGTCGGAGGAGATTCTGCAGTAAACAGGATTGCCCTTTTTACAAGGGACATAAAGACAACCGGGCTGAGCCACAACAGGATTATTGTGATGGAAGTTTTCGGCAGGTACGTGGGGCACACTGCCATGCGCGGGGGTGTGGGCGCTGAGGCTGACTGTATTCTTCTCCCCGAGATACCGGTTGATTTTGATGTCGTGTACAGCCACATGAAGACCACATATTTTGCGCGCGTGGAAAGAAGTGATGTTAAGGCTGGCACATATATTATTGTAGCAGCCGAAGGAATCAAAACTGCAGGCGGTGAACTTTTGTATGACGAATCAGCCGGGGTTGACGCATTCGGCCATAAAAAACTTGCGGGAGCAGGGAAATACGTCAAGCAGCAGCTTGAAAAAAGGCTGAAGGCAGACCCTGACGTAAAAGAATTTATGAAGAGAGCGGGGATGTATGCGCCCGGAGTTTACGAGATACCCGAGGTCAGGGAAGTAACACCGGGGCACCTTGTGCGTTCAGGGCCATCATCTGCATATGACGTTAATTTCGGGCAGAGGGCCGGTGCGGCGTCAGTACTGCTGTTGCTTGAAGGCAAAACAGGCAATACAGTAGTTGATGTGGAAGGAAACAAGATAAATTATATCCCTACGTCAGAGGCTATAAAAAGAAGGGAAGTGGATATTAGCGAGGTAGCGCTGTTTGAAAGCCTCGGCACCTGCTTCGGAAGGAAGCCGCAGAAATTTGGATACGAACTTGTGGAAACTAAAGGAGCGCCCAAAAGGCATCTGTAACATTAGAGCAATAGCGCAGAAGCGCAACAGTGCATCAGGTAAAATACTGCTCTGCTGCTCTAAAGCAAACCCGTTCCGCCTTAGTTCTTGACAAACAGGGCAGTCAGGTGGTTTAATTATTCGTGGTAACCTATCCTGAATGCTTGATAGAAGAAGAAAAGGCTTCTATCCTCATTGCGGATGACCTCGATGTTCACTTAGAACTGATGGAGGCTATCTTTGAGAAAGAAGGCTGCCATGTCCTGACAGCACATAATGCCGATGAGGCGCTTCAGCTTCTTGAAAAGTCCTCGCCTGATATGGCTATCCTTGACGTAATGATGCCGGGCATGAGCGGCTATGACCTCTGTAAAAAGCTGAAAGAGAAAAGCGGCGCGAGATTTTTCCCTGTAATTCTTGTAACTTCTCTGGCAGAACTGGAAGACAAAATAGCCGGCATTGAAGCAGGCGCTGATGACTTTATAACCAAGCCCTTTAAATCCATTGAACTTACCACAAAGGTCCGTTCACTGCTTAAATTCAGAAAACTTCAGGAAGAACTCGACCATTCAGAGAGTGTAATTCTTACGCTGGCGGTTGCATTGGAGTCAAAAGATCCTTATACAAAAGGGCATTCGGAAAGGGTGGGAAAACTTTCAGCGGAATTTGCCGCCTTTATCGGGCTTCCGGAAAAAGAACAGGGGTTTGTCAAAAAAGCAGGCGCTCTTCATGATATCGGCAAAATTGGGATAGGAGACTCTATTCTCTACAAAAAAGGCTCTCTTACAAGAACAGAATTACGCCTTGTAGAACAGCATGCAGTTATTGGCGAAAATATATGCAAGCCTCTTTATTCTCTCAGTGTGATTCTCCCTGCTATCAGGCATCATCATGAAAGATGGGACGGCAGCGGATTTCCTGAGGGGCTTAAAAAGGATGGGATACCCTTTATGGCAAGAATTTTGTCAATAGTAGATGCCTTTGACGCTATGGTATCCGAGAGGCCGTACAGAGGCCCTGCGTCCATTGAAGAAGCGATCAGGAGGATGGAGGAAGAGAAAGATTCAGGACAGTGGGACCCTGCGCTTCTTGAAAAGTTTGTAGAGATGATGAGAGGAAGGGAAAACAAGGAATGATTAAGGTTGCAATAGTAGGGGCTGGAAAAGGCGGAAGCTATCTTCTTGAAGTATTTCATATAAACGGCGAGGTAAAGGTAGTAGGCATAACTGACAGGGACAATAAAGCACCGGGTCTTAACCTTGCAAAAGAGTGGGGTGTATTTATTGCCAATGATGTGAGGGACCTCTTCAGCCAGAGCCCTGAGATTGTAATAAATACAACAGGCGAGCCAAAGGTCAGCGTGTTCATTAAACAGGCTGCTCCTTACCCGGTAGAGATTATTGAAGGCACAAGCGCAAAATTCCTCTGGGACCTTGTAAAAAGGCAGCAGCTTGCAAAGAACGATATGGGCGTCCTCTACCAGAATGGCATCACCATTACAAAAGCCGTAAATCTAAAAGAGGTTTTAGATAAGGTATTAAAGTCTGCCTTGAAACTCACGGAAACACCTGCCGGCAGCATTGCCCTCATTGACGGCGATGAAATGGTTATGGCTGCACATAGGGGGCTGAGCCGTGAGTTTTTTAAAGAACAACGATGGCAGCCAAGAAAGGATGGCCTTACATACCGCATACTCAAGGACAAGGAACCTGTTGAGTTTCAGGACACGGAGAAAGAACCGCTACTTAAGGGCACAAAGATATTACAGGGAGGAATAAAGTCACTGCTTGCATCCCCGCTTCTTCTTGACGAAGGCATTGTCGGGATTCTCTATCTGGATGATTTCAAGCCGAGGGAGTTTACAGAAAGGCATAAAAATCTCATAAAGATTTTCTCTTCTTTTGCTGCGCAGGCAATAGAAAAATTTAAGCTCATGCACGAGCTTGAGGAATCATTTGGTTATCTTCAGGGAGTGCTTGATGATTCACAGGATATGATTGCCACAACCGACAACAAGGGCAGGATTGTTAAATTTTCAAAAGGCGGGGGAAGGATTCTCGGCTACAGGGCAGATGAGGTTATAGGGAGGAACGCTGCCGAGTTTTATGTGGACAAGGAAGAAAGGGCAAAAATTCTTGAGGCGCTTAAAGAAGAAGGGGCTGTATTTAATTACGAAACAAAACTTCAGAAAAAAGACGGCTCTCATGTGGACATAAGCCTCACCATCTCCCGCCTCAGGGATAAGGCCGGCAATATCATCGGCACAGTCGGCGTTAGCAAAGACATCACAGAAGAAAAGCAGTTACGGGAAAAACTTAAGGATAAAAACAAAGAGCTCGAAGAGCTCACGCAGAGCCTTGAGGAAAAGGTGCTTGAAAGAACAAGAGAGCTTGAAAAAATAAACAGAGAACTCAGAAGGGCCAATGAGATAAAGGGGAGGTTCATAGCTAATATGAGCCATGAGCTGCGGACTCCGCTTCATTCCATTGTCGGGTTTTCAGAAGTTCTCCTTGACAGGGCCTTCGGAGACATAAATGAGAAGCAGCAAAAGCATATAACGAACATACTCAACTCAGGCAAACACCTCTTGCATCTTGTAAACAATATATTAGACCTCGCAAAGATAGAGGCAGGCAGAATAGAGTTATCATGTGAGATATGCTCTTTAAAGGATGTCACAAACGAGGTGCTTATGGTTGTCAAGCATCTTGCGGACAGGAAGCATATAGAATTAAAAACAGACATAAGCCACGAGGTTCCCAATTTCACTGCAGACAAAGTCAAGTTTAAGCAGATTTTATATAATCTGCTGTCTAATGCCGTAAAGTTTACGCCGGAATCAGGCAGCGTAGGAGTAAGGACAGAAAAATTCATTAACGGGGACTTGTTCCCATGGGCAGGCAAGGGTCAGGAATTTTTAAAACTTTCGGTCTGGGATACCGGTATCGGCATCAGGGCTGAGGATATAGAAAGGGTATTTGATGAATTTGAACAACTGGACCCGTCAAAGGCAACTGAAGGCACAGGACTTGGACTGTCTCTGACAAAGAAGCTTGTTGAGCTGCATGGCGGATATATAGACGCAGAGAGCGATTTCGGCAAGGGAAGCACATTTAATGTATATATTCCGGTGGTTATGTCTGAGCAATACGAGGAAGAAAAACAGGAATTGCCGGAAGCTATAGCCGCTATTGCAGATGATGCCGTGAACGCTCCGCTGGTTCTTGTTGTTGAGGATGACATTCCTACATCAGAATTATTAGCCATCCATCTTTCCAAGGCCGGATACAGAACTGTGCATGCATACAACGGCGTAGAGGCGATAAGGCTGGCAAAAGAGGTTCAGCCCTTTGCCATAACTCTTGATATAATGCTCCCAAGGAAAAACGGCTGGGAGGTTCTGCAGTCTCTGAAGGCAGACTCTGAGACAAGCGATATCCCTGTGATTATCCATTCAATAATAGATAATAAAGAGCTCGGGTTTGCCCTTGGAGCCGTAGATTACATTGTAAAGCCTTTGGATAAGGCAAATATCCTGAGCAGGCTTGAACATATCTCTTCGGCAACAAAAAAGAAGCGCTATCCTGTCACTGTGCTCACAGTTACAGGCGATGCGGGCATTCAAAAGCATTTTCAGAATATACTTGGCAACGAAGGATTTCTTGTGCACTCAGCGGCCAATTCTCAGGAGGGCATTAATCTGGCCCTGGCAACCAATCCGAATCTGGCAATTATAGACCTGAATATTCCGGAAGGCGGGTTTAATCTGATCAAGACTTTTAAAGAAAATCCTGCAACAAAAATGATGCCCTTGTTTGCCCTTACATCCAGCGCGCTTTCAGAAGAAGAAAGCCTGTCTATGACAGGGCAGATAGAAAAGGTGCTTAGAAAAGATGCTCTTAGTTCAAAGGCGCTTATTACACACCTGAGAGACCTTGAGGTCTTACATCCAAAAAGGGCAGGGCTTATTGATGAGATAACAGGGATTTTCAATCACAGATATTTCCAGATAAGGCTGGCACAGGAAACCAGCAGGGCAAGGCGGTATAACCTTCCTTTTGTAATAGCAATATTCGGAGTTGACTACTTCACCCATTACACGAACAGGCACGGAGAATACTACGGGAATCTTGCATTGCGTAAGGTATCGGAACTTTTGAGGAAGAATATCAGAGGTTCCGATGTTGTCGTAAGGTATGGCAGTGATGCCTTTGCAATGATTCTTACCAACACATATCTTTCATCAGGAATTGCCTTGTGCAAAAGAGCGCTTGCAACAATTCATGATTATCCGTTTCTTAAAGAGGAAGGCCAGCCGAGCGGCAGGCTTACCGCAAGCGCAGGCATCTTAGAATTCAGCGGGCAGTCTGCTGAGGAGTTGATACAGTCAGCGGAAAAGGCTCTTTCACTTGCTGTAGAGAAAGGCAGAAACAGGGCAGAGGCCGTTATCTGATGGAAAATACAGCAGCGTTTCTGAGCGCGGATTGCTTAATTAAAGAAACGCCCTGAACAGCAGCAGTGTTACGGCTGCTCCCATAAGGCTTCCGAGAAATACCTCCCACCACGTGTGAACCTTTGTTGCAACCCTGCTCTGGGCAATTATTACGGCAAGGATAAAAGACAGCAGGGAAGCAGTAAAGTTCTCTGCTATGAATGTTACTGCAATCCACGCCGAGAATGCGAGAGCAGCATGGCCGCTCGGCATGCCGCCGCGCAGCGGATGCCCTTTCCCTGAATACACTTTTGTTATTACAACAAGTATAAGGACTATTATAAATGAGATAATGGCTATCTCTTCTTTAGAGTGTTTGGCGATGTAGAGCCCTCGATGGAAAATATCACGCACATAAGGGGATAAGACTATGTACCCGACAACTGCGGCCCCGAATGCAGTTACAAATACCGCGCCAGCTGCTATGTCTTTTACTATGCGCGCCTTTTCGCTGTGGTTAGGGGATATGATATCAACTATCGCCTCTATCGCAGTGTTAAACATCTCCGCGAGAAGCACTGCTATCACAGAAAGCGAGATTATCATAAATTCCGTGCGGGATACGCCGAGAACATAACTTACAAGGAGAACAACGGCGGCGCTGTAAAAATGATAACGCAGATGCCTCTGCGTTCTGGCTGCATGAAGAATCCCTTCTATCGCAAAGTCCGCGCTTTTTATCCATTTTCTTAGAGGCATCTAATATCTCCTGTTTTTTATATTCTATAAGATTGTCCAATTTTTTGTTTCTTCACAATATTGTATTCTAAAGTATATAATAGTTGCATCTAATTTGAGATTATGGGAGGTTTTATGAAAATATTAGAAGGCGAACTTCAGGCAAAGGGATTAAAGTTTGCGATAATTGTAAGCAGGTTCAATGACTTTATTACGAGCAAGCTTCTTGAGGGAGCTAAGGATGCGCTGCTGAGGCATGGGGCGAAAGAGGAAGACATAGATATTGCACGGGTACCGGGCTCATTTGAGATTCCTCTGGTAGCAAAAAAACTTGCTTCAAAAGGCACATATAACGCAGTGATCTGCCTGGGCACAGTCATAAGGGGCGCAACGCCTCACTTTGAGTATGTTGCGGCTGAGGTGTCAAAGGGCATTGCAACGGCATCAATGGAGACAGGAATTCCGATTGCTTTCGGAGTCATCACTTCCGATACAATTGAGCAGGCTGTTGAAAGGGCCGGAACAAAGAGCGGTAATAAGGGGTTTGACGCAGCAATAACAGCTATAGAAATGGCGCAATTGATGAAGAAGTTATGAAGCGTCGCAAGGCAAGGGAGTATGCTCTCCAGTTCCTCTTCCAGTCTGATTTCGGAGATAAAAGAGGCGTAAGCAGTGGCCTTAAGCAGTTCTGGGCTGACAAAGAAAAAGACAATGAAGTCAAAAAATTTGCAACAGAGATTATCAAAGGCACTCTTTCCGGCCTTGCTGAAATAGACTCTGTGATCAACAAGGCTGCGGAACACTGGGTGCTTGACAGGATGGCTGCTGTTGACAGAAATATCCTGAGATTCGCCGTCTATGAACTCCTGCACCGCAAAGATATTCCCGCGCCTGTAACTATAAATGAGGCTATAGAGATTGCGAAGAGATATTCAACAGCCGAGTCTGCTGCATTTATAAACGGCATTCTGGACAAAATTGCCAAAAAGGTGAAAAAATAAATCCGCTTTAATGCTATTTCCTGTGATTGAAGATTAGCAGGAATAGAGAGGAGGCAGCGTGATAGCAAGATATACGAGACAAGCGATGGGCAAACTCTGGGAGCCTGAAAATAAATTTCAAAAGTGGCTTGATGTTGAAATTGCGGTGTGCGAGGCATGGGCGGAGCTTGCAGAGATTCCTGTTGATGCTGTCGCAAAAATAAAGAAAAAGGCAAGGTTTGATGTAAAAAGAATTGACGAGATAGAAGGCGTTGTCAAGCATGATGTGATTGCATTCCTTACTTCTGTGGCTGAAAATGTGGGGCATGAGTCACGGTTCATCCACAAAGGGCTTACGTCATCCGATGTTGTTGATACTGCGCTTTCCCTTTTGATGAATGAGGCGGCAGACATTATCCTTAAAGACCTAAGGGAACTGATGTCTGTGCTTAAAAAACAGGCGTACAAATATAAGAACACGCCTGCTATAGGAAGAAGCCACGGAGTCCATGCAGAGCCGATGACTTTCGGGCTTAAATTTGCCCTCTGGCATGAGGAGACACAGAGGAACATTGCGAGGATGAAACGTGCAAGAGATATTGTGAGCATAGGCAAATTTTCCGGAGCTGTCGGCACGTTTTCAAATATCACGCCAAAGATTGAAGAAAAAGTATGTAAAAAACTCGGGCTTAAACCCGAACTTATTGCAACACAGGTTATCCAGAGGGACAGGCACGCAGAATACCTGACAACCCTCTCTCTTATTGCTGCATCTGTGGAAAAGATTGCGGTTGAGATAAGGCATCTCCAGAGAACAGAGGTGCTTGAAGCAGAGGAGCCTTTCACAAAAGGGCAGAAGGGTTCATCGGCAATGCCTCATAAGAGAAACCCTGTAGGCTGCGAGAACATCTCAGGGCTTGCAAGGCTGGTGCGTTCAAATGCAATGGCAGGGCTGGAAAACATTGCCTTATGGCATGAGCGCGATATCTCACATTCATCTGTTGAACGGGTCGTTATTCCTGACAGCACGATACTTGTTGATTATATGCTTAACAGATTAAAGGGAATCCTTGACGGCCTCCATGTATATCCTGACAGGATGCTTAAAAATATGAACCGCAGTTATGGCCTCTATAATTCACAGAGAGTTCTCCTTGCATTAACGGGCAAGGGAATGAGCCGCGAGGATGCGTATGAACTTGTTCAGAGGAATGCAATGCAGAGCTGGAAGAAGGGAATCGAGTTTAAAAAGTTGTTATTGAAGGATAAAGATGTCAAAAAATACCTCTCTTCAAAAGAGATAGTAAAAATCTTTGACCTTCAGTATTATCTCAAGAACGTGGATTATATTTTTAAGAGAGTGTTTAAGTAATATCCATATAAAAATAAACAGCAGGGAATGAATTTGATACATCTTTACCGGACACCGGCGCTTTCTGAGACAAAGAAGAAAAGCCTTCTTGCGATTCTCAGACAAGGCGTCGCGCCAGATATTAATGACATAGAGACAGAGTACTGCTTTAATATTGAAGCAACTGCTCCGCTTACGACTGAAGAACTGAATATCCTCAGGTGGCTTCTGGCAGAGACCTTTGAACCTGAAGGTTTTTCTTCAAGTAGCTTTTTAACTTTTAACTCTCAACTCTTAACTCTTAACTCTATCCTTGAGGTCGGCCCCCGCATGAACTTCACAACTGCATGGTCAGCAAATGCTGTTTCTGTCTGCCATGCGTGCGGATTAAAGAAGATTACGAGAATAGAGCGATCAAGAAGATATAAGTTAGTCAGAAGTCAGAAGTCAGAATCATTGTCTTCTCCTCTTCACCCATTCACCTATTCACCTATTCACCGGTTCCTCTCTCTCATTCACGACCGCATGACCGAATGCCCGTATCCTGAAACTTTGCAAACATTTGAGACAGGTATTAAACCTGAGCCTGCTTATACAGTGCCATTAATTGAAGAAGGGCATTCAGCATTGAAAAAAATTAACACAGAAATGGGGCTCGGGCTTGACGACTGGGACATAGAATATTACTACAACCTGTTTGTAAATGACCTGAAAAGAAATCCTACAAATGTTGAGTGCTTTGATTTAAGCCAGTCAAACAGCGAACATTCGCGCCACTGGTTTTTCAGGGGAAAACTGATTGTAGACGGAAAAGAGATTCCTGAAAACCTGATGCAGATAATAAAACAGCCGTTAAAGGCAAAGCCCGGCAACAGCGTGATTGCCTTCAAGGATAATTCAAGCGGCATTAAGGGATATAAGATTAAAACAATTCTTCCTGAGCATCCCGGAAGGCATTCAAGATTCAAAGAAACAGCCCTCAAATATCATTTAATCCTGACAGCTGAGACGCATAATTTCCCGAGCGGTGTTGCGCCCTTCCCCGGCGCTGAGACAGGAACAGGCGGAAGGATACGGGATGTTCAGGCAACAGGAAGGGGCGCGCATGTCATAGCAGGAACTGCCGCATACTGCGTGGGAAATCTCCTTATTCCCGGATATAACCTCCCATGGGAAGATGAGTCATTTGAGTATCCCGATAACCTTGCATCTCCTTTGCAGATAGAGATTGATGCAAGCAACGGCGCATCTGATTACGGCAATAAATTCGGCGAGCCGGTAATTCAGGGCTTTACTCGTTCATTCGGGATGAGGCTTCCTGACGGCGAAAGAAGGGAATGGATTAAGCCCATAATGTTTACTGCCGGAATCGGCCAGATGGATGCAAGGCATATTGAAAAGGGGCAGCCTGAAAAGGGAATGCTCGTCACAAAGATTGGAGGCCCCGCATACAGAATCGGAATGGGCGGAGGCGCTGCTTCAAGCATGATTCAGGGAGAAAACATTGCAGAGCTTGACTTCAATGCTGTTCAGCGCGGAGATGCTGAGATGGAACAGAAGCTAAACAGGGTGATAAGGGCGTGTGTTGAGCTGGGCAGTAATAATCCGATAATCAGCATCCATGACCAGGGAGCAGGCGGAAACTGCAACGTTGTAAAAGAAATAATCTATCCTGCCGGAGCAAAGATTGAGATACGAAAGATTCAGGTCGGCGACAACACTCTTTCTGTTCTTGAGATATGGGGAGCGGAATATCAGGAACAGAATGCGCTTCTTATAAAACCTGATAAGGCAAATATGTTTGAAGAACTCTGTAAGAGGGAGAAAGTTCCATTCTCGTTCATAGGACAGATTACCGGCGACGGGTACATTGTGCTTCATGACGAAAATGATGGAAGCGCGCCTGTGAACCTTGGCCTTGAAAAAATACTCGGCGACATGCCGCAAAAAACATTCAGACTTGAAAGGATTGAGCCTAAACTTGAGCCTCTTAAACTGTCTGAGAATCTTACTGTAAGAGAGGCTCTGGACAGAGTTCTGAGGCTTGTGTCAGTAGGCTCAAAGAGATTCCTTACAAACAAGGTTGACAGAAGCGTTACAGGGCTTATTGCAAGACAGCAGTGTGCGGGGCCTTTGCATCTTACTGTGTCTGATGTGGCTGTGATTGCCCAAAGTCATTTTGGACTTACAGGCGCGGCGATTTCAATAGGCGAGCAGCCGGTAAAAACGCTCATCAATCCATCTGCCACTGCTCGGCTTTCTGTGGGAGAGGCATTAACCAATATTGTCTGGGCCAAAATAAGCAAACTTGAAGATATTAAATGCTCGGGCAACTGGATGTGGGCTGCAAAACTTCCGGGCGAGGGCGCAAGGCTTTATGATGCGGCAATTGCATTAAGAGATATAATGCTTGAACTCGGCATTGCAATTGACGGCGGAAAAGACAGCCTTTCAATGGCAGCGAAGGTGAAAAGCAGTCAGCAGTCAGCAGTCAGCAAAATAGGGAGGGGGACTGTCCCAGATTTACGGACGGAGCAAAGCGGAGTCGTAGAATCGGGACTGTCCCCTACTACAGAGATTGTAAAATCTCCCGGCACGCTCGTAATCTCGGCCTACGCAACCTGCCCTGATATTACAAAGGTCATAACACCTGATATCAAACAGCCCGGAAAGAGCAAGCTGCTCTTTATAGATTTGGGCAACGGCAAGAACAGGCTTGGCGGAACAGCGCTTGCGCAGGTATATAAGCAGATAGGCAATGAATCGCCTGATGTTGATGACCCGAAATTATTGAAAAAGGCGTTTAATGCTGTACAGGAACTTATATCCGATAATTTAATCCTCTCAGGCCATGACAGGAGCGACGGAGGATTAATCACAACACTCCTTGAGATGGCATTTGCAGGGAACTGCGGAATAGAGATAGAGATGCATGATGCAGGATACATGATGCAAGATGAAATAATCGCGAAAGTATTTTCTGAAGAACTCGGGCTTGTCATTGAATACCTTCCGAAGAATGAGAAGAAGATACTTGCAGAATTAAAGAAACAGAAGATACCTTGCCAAATTATAGGCAACACTATTACGAAGAAAAAAATAAAGGTTAAGTTAAATAATAAAACTGTTTTAAACGAAGACATGAGGGTTCTAAGAGGCATCTGGGAAGAGACAGGCTGTCAGCTTGAAAAGCTTCAGGTTAACCCCGATTGTGCTGATGAAGAAAAGAAGAATATTTATGACAGGCGCGGACCTCAATTCAAGATTACATTCAAGTCTGACATCACTTCTTCTGCGATTATGAAAAGGAAAAATAAGCCTGCCGTTGCTGTTATCCGCGAAGAAGGAAGCAACAGCGACAGGGAGATGACATCCGCATTTTATCAGGCAGGATTTGATGTCTGGGACGCTACGATGACAGATTTCCTTGAGGGCAAAGTAAATCTTGATAATTTCAGGGGCGTGGCATTTGTCGGCGGATTCAGTTATGCAGATGTCCTTGATTCCGCAAAGGGATGGGCTGGGGTTATAAAATTCAATAAAAAGGTCTACGAACAGTTCCAGAAATTTTACAACAGGACTGACACATTCAGCCTTAGCGTATGCAATGGATGTCAGCTTGCGGCATTGCTCGGATGGATTCCGTGGCAGGGGATTGAAGACAAATACCAGCCGAGGTTTATTCATAATGTATCGGGAAGGTTTGAGTCAAGATTTTCTACAGTAAAAATATTCCCAAGCCCTTCAATAATGCTTAAGGGCATGGAAGGCTCTACTCTCGGTATCTGGGTTGCACACGGAGAAGGAAGAGCGTATTTCCCGAAGAAAGATATACTTGATAAGGTGATGAAACAAAACCTCGCGCCTGTGAGATATGTTGACGATAAGGGTAAGGTTACGCAGGCATATCCGTTTAATCCAAACGGCTCTGTAAACGGCATCGCAGCTTTATGCACCCCTGACGGTAGGCACCTTGCAATCATGCCTCATCCTGAAAGAACCTTCCTCAAGTGGAACTGGGCGTGGATGCCTGAAGAATGGAAAAAAAATCTCAAGGCATCTCCGTGGCTCAGGCTTTTTCAGAATGCAAGGAAATGGTGTGGGGAAAAATAATTACTTAAGAAAAAGCTCCATCTGCGCAAGGCGCTCACCGGGGAAACTTATCGGATAATTGTCATCAAAACAAGCTGTGCAAAAGTTATGTGATTCAGGGACAATGTTCTTCAGTCCTTCAAGGCTCAGGTAGGCAAGTGTGTCAGCAGTTATGAATTTTCTTATCTCTTCAACGCTATGTGAAGATGCAATAAGCTCCTGCCTTGTAGGAGTGTCAATGCCGTAAAAACACGGCCCTATTGTCGGCGGAGAGCTTATTCGCATATGAACCTCTTTTGCGCCGCCGCCCTCTCTGAGCATTTTCACTATTTTTTTGCTTGTGGTTCCTCTGACAATAGAGTCGTCTACCACCAGCACCCGTTTGCCTTCAAGAAGTTTTCTTACTGGATTAAGTTTTATTTTTACGCCGAAATGCCTTATGTTCTGTTTCGGCTCTATGAAGGTCCTGCCGATGTAATGGTTTCTTATGAGGCCGAAATCAAACGGGAGTTTGCTTTCTTCCGCAAATCCTATTGCTGCAGGAACGCCTGAATCAGGCACTGCAATCACAAGGTCAGCGTCAACGCCTGATTCCCTTGCAAGCTGGGCCCCGAACTTCTTTCTCATCTCATTAACATTTTTCTCGCCGAAGATGTAGCTGTCAGGCCGTGAAAAATATATGAACTCAAATATGCAGGACGCCTGTCTCGGAGCAACCAGCGGCTTCATTGATTTTAAGCCGTTCTCATTGATTATAAGGAGTTCTCCTGGCTCCACGTCGCGGATATATGTTGCGCCGATAAGATCAAGAGCGCATGTCTCTGATGCTACGACATATGCGCCGTCAACCTGACCGAGGCTCAGGGGCCTTACGCCATACGGGTCTCTCACGGCAATCATCTCTCTTTCCCTCAGTATCAGAAGGCTGAATGCGCCGCTTACCTGCCTTAACGCCTGAATTACCTTATCGTAAAAGTCGCCGGTCTTTGAATGCGCGATGAGGTGCACTATAACTTCGCTGTCGGATGTTGACTGGAATATTGCGCCTTCTTTTTCAAGTTCTTCCCGTATCTCTCCGGCATTCACAAGATTGCCGTTATGGGCAATTGCCAATGGGCCCAAGGCAAAATTTACCAGTATCGGCTGGACGTTTTTAAGAACACTGCTGCCTGCTGTTGAATAGCGGTTATGGCCTATCGCAATATGGCCGGGGAGTTTTTTCAGGCGCTTTTCGCTGAAGATGTCGGCGACAAGGCCCATTGATTTATCAAGGTGCAGATGCCTGCCGTCAGAAGAGCAGATGCCTGCGCCTTCCTGCCCCCTGTGCTGGAGAGCGTATAAGCCGAGATATGCAAGGTTGGACGCCTCGGAATGTCCGTAAACCCCGAATACCCCGCACTCTTCATGAATATCGTGAAACATTGTTTTTTATTTTAACATATATGGGAAGACAGTGTTCTTACAAGGTTGACTTGGCAGCTTTCATATAGTTAATATTTTCTATGCATTTACATTCAGACTATGTCCCCTTGCACCTCCACACTGAATACAGCCTCTTAGACGGCGCAATAAGGATAAATGAGCTTGTTGAACAGGCAAAACAGTTCAAGCTGCCTGCCCTTGCCGTAACAGATCACGGCAATCTCTTTGCAGCAGTAGATTTTTATAAGAAGGTTTCAAAAGCAGGCATCAAGCCTGTAATCGGATGCGAACTTTATGTCTCTCCGGGAAGCCGCTTGGACAAGAGCAGCGCGGAAAACGATGAGAAATCTTTTCACCTCATACTGCTTGCAAAAGATAATGCAGGCTATAAAAACCTTGTCACATTGGTTACAATGGCCTATCTTGAAGGATTCTATTACAAGCCGCGGATAGACATGGATCTTCTTGAGCAGTACAGCGGAGGGCTTATAGGCCTTTCAGCCTGCCTCAAGGGTGAAATACCCTATTATTTGCAGAAAGGAATGCTTGACAGGGCCAGGGAAAAAGCGCTTGCTTATAAACACATACTCGGCCCTGATAATTTTTATCTGGAGATACAGGCAAACGGCTTGCCTGAACAAATAGAGGTAAACAAACAGCTTATAGAACTTTCGCAGGAACTCCATATCGGCCTTGTTGCAACAAATGATTCCCATTATCTCAGAAAAAGCGATGCAAAGGCCC
Source organism: Nitrospiraceae bacterium (assembly GCA_003599795.1). Classification (GTDB taxonomy): domain Bacteria; phylum Nitrospirota; class Thermodesulfovibrionia; order Thermodesulfovibrionales; family UBA1546; genus UBA1546. The sequence continues at coordinate 10,502 of QZJQ01000012.1, read as the reverse complement.
ACGAAGTTCTCCTCTGCATCCAGACAGGCAAAACACTTAAAGACCTCAACCGCATGAAATTCAGTTCCGATGAATTTTATCTCAAATCGCCTTCAGAGATGAAAGAAATCTTTAAAGATGTTCCGGAGGCTGTTAAAAATACAATAACCATTGCCGAAAGGTGCAACGTTGATTTCAAACTCGGGGATATCCTTCTTCCAAAATATAATACCGAGGGCGGCGAAGACCCCTCTTTCTTGCTTTCAAAACTTGCAGTTGCCGGCCTTGAAAGGAAAATCGGGAAAGATGCTCCTCCGCTTTACAGGGAAAGGCTTCAGACGGAATTGAATGTCATAAAGAAAATGGGCTATGCCTCTTACTTCCTGATTGTTTGGGATTTCATAAGTTATGCAAGAAGCAACAGCATACCCGTTGGGCCCGGAAGGGGATCAGCTGCCGGAAGCCTTGTCTCTTACTGCCTTGACATAACAGAGATAGACCCCCTTAAATACGGCCTTCTCTTTGAGAGGTTTCTGAACCCGGAAAGGATAAGCATGCCTGATATTGATGTTGATTTCTGTCAGGACAGAAGAGGAGACGTAATATCATATGTATCAGGCAAATACGGGAAGGACCATGTTGCTCAGATAATAACATTCGGCACAATGGCCGCAAAAGCTGCTATAAGGGATGTGGGCCGCGCGATGGATATACCATATGCTGAGGTTGATAAAATTGCAAAGCTCGTTCCTAACCAGTTAAAGATAACAATTGAAGAGGCCTTAAGGCTTGAACCCCAGCTTAAGCAGGCATATGACTCTGATGAAAACGTTAAAAAGCTGCTCGATATCGCTGTAAGGCTTGAGGGGCTTAACAGGCACGCGTCTACGCACGCCGCAGGCGTGGTAATTTCGCCGGCGCCTTTGACTGATTATACTCCTCTTTACAGAAACCCGGCTGACGAAAGCATTGTGACACAGTTTGATATGGAGTCCCTGGAAAAAATCGGGCTCCTTAAATTTGATTTCCTCGGGCTGAAAACTCTTACGGTCATTGAGAAGACATTGGGGTATATCAAGCAGGCAGGCGGAGACCTTAATCTCAATGACATACCGTTCAATGATAAAAAGACTTATGATCTGCTCAGCTCAAGCCATACAACAGGCGTATTCCAGCTTGAAAGCGAGGGGATGAGAGACATCCTCATAAGGATGCAGCCCAGCAGGTTTGAGGACCTCATCGCTCTTGTTGCGCTTTACCGGCCCGGGCCAATGGCATGGATAGATGACTTCATCAAATGTAAAAAGGGCGAAAAAAAGATTAGCTATGTCCTGCCGCAGCTTAAGGAGATCCTTGATGAGACCTACGGGATTATCCTGTACCAAGAGCAGGTAATGATGATAGCAAATAAGATTGCGAATTTCAGCATGGGGCAGGCAGACATCCTCAGGCGGGCCATGGGGAAAAAGAAGATTGAAGAAATGATGAAACAGAAAGAGAATTTCGTCAGCGGAGCAGTTAAAAACGGCATCCCTGAAAAAAAGGCCTCAAAGCTTTTTGAAAAAATGGAACCCTTTGCCCAGTACGGCTTTAACAAATCACATTCAGCTGCCTATGCGTTCATAGCGTACCAGACAGCATATCTTAAGGCGCATTATCCGGTTGAGTTTATGGCCGCCACTCTCAGTCTTGACGTAAACGACACTGACAGGATAGTAAAGTCAATCAATGAATGCAGGAACATGAAGATTGAGATGCTTCCGCCTGATATAAACCTTTCCGGACGGGAGTTCAGGGTTATAGGCAACTCAATACGTTTTGGGCTTGAGGCTGTAAAGGGCGTAGGCGGAGCGGCAATAGAGTCTGTCCTTGAAGTCCGGGAAAGCGGCGGGCCGTTTGAATCCATTGCAGACCTCATCCAAAGAGTTGATTCGCGGAAGGTTAACAAGAAAGTCCTTGAAAGCCTTGTGAAGGCAGGCGCCTTTGACTCTATAGGCACTTCAAGAGGGACTGCAATGCGCGCTGTCAATGATATTTTGAGCAGCAACGGCAAGGGTTCAAGGCATAACGGCCAGCAAAACATTTTTGGCGATGAACAATTTGAACCTGAGATTTCAGCAGAGGAATGGGATGAGGCAGAACTGCTTAAAAATGAGAAGGATGCCCTTGGTTTTTATATAACCGGCCATCCGCTTATGAAATACAGGGGAAGGCTCTCAGCCCTGAATATAAAAAAGACCTCTGAGATAGGCGGCATGTCTGACAGGGAAGACGTCCAGATTGCAGGCGTAATAGCAGCCATTAAGAAATTTCAAAAAAAGGGCACGACAGATACAATGGCATATCTGACAATAGAAGATGAGGAAGGCAGCGTGGAAGCCATAGCCTTTACTGACATCTACAGAAACAGCCTTGGGCTTCTCAAGAAAGACACTCTTGTAGTAGCGAAGGGAACCATTGACAAGACAGAAAAGGGCGTTAAGCTCCTATTAAGAGAGCTGTCCGGCATTGACAACATGGCTTCAAAAAATGGCTTAAAATGCGAGATTAGTATAAAATATCCCATTGCTGACAGTTTAATCCTTGCAAATCTGAGAGAAGCGCTATCAGGCAGTTCAGGGGAATGCCCTTTATATTTTAAAATGGATTTGCCTGATTCAGAGGTATTTATTGCCACTGGGCTTCAGATAGAGCCGAGCAGCATGCTGATAAACAGGCTTGAAGGAATACTCGGGAAAGGAGCAGTGAGAATAACAAGTTAAAAGTTAAGAGTGAAGAGTTTAAGGATTTCAACTTTTAACTTTCAACTTCTAACTTTTTTATGAGATATTATCTTGAATTTGAAAAACCCATAGAAGAGCTTGAGCTTAAGATAGAGGAGCTTAAAAGTCTTTCTAACAGGAAAGACATGGATATAACCTCAGCTGTAAAAAAGCTTGAGAAAAAGGCAAAAGAACTCCGCTCTGAAATCTTTTCCAATCTTACACCATGGCAGAAAACGCTTCTTGCAAGGCATCCTGACAGGCCGTATACCCTTGACTATATAGATATGCTTTCAGAAGATTTCATGGAACTTCACGGCGACAGAAGGTTTTCCGACGACCCTGCCATAGCCGGAGGTTTTGCAACCATAAACGGCGTTCATGCAATGATTATAGGCCACCAGAAGGGAAGAGGGACCAAGGAAAGGATATACAGGAACTTCGGCCAGCCGCAGCCGGAGGGCTATAGAAAAGCTCTGAGGCTCATGAAACTTGCGGAGAGATTTAAGAAGCCCATAATCACATTTATTGACACGCCTGGAGCATTTCCCGGCATCGGCGCTGAAGAGAGAGGCCAATCAGAGGCAATAGCAACAAATCTTATGGAAATGTCAAAAATAAAAACTCCCATAATCTCTGTTGTCATAGGCGAGGGCGGAAGCGGCGGGGCGCTTGCCTTGGGAGTCGCGGACAGGATTTATATGCTTGAGCATTCTGTTTATTCAGTTATATCACCTGAAGGCTGCGCTGCGATATTATGGAAAAAAAACGGGGACCTTACACCGGAGGAGTTCTCAAAGTCTGCTGAGGCGCTCAAGCTTACGGCTCAGGATCTTCTTGGATTTAAGATAATTGACGGGATAATACCCGAGCCGCTCGGCGGCGCCCAGCGAAATCCGGAAGCAGTTGCGAAAAATATTTCCGAGATAATAATGCAGTCCATAGAAGAGCTCGGCAGTAAAAGCAGCGGAAAGCTGATAGACGAAAGGTATAAAAGGCTCCGGCGGATCGGAAGTTTTGAGGCAAGCAAAGGTTAAATTAATCCTGCTTCTTTTTTACTGCTTCCATGTGTTACACACTGTCAAGCATGTGGCCTAATTTCTTTTTCTTTGTCTTGAGATAAATGATATTTTTATCATGCGGCTTTGTCTCTACAGGAACTCTTTCCACTACCTTGAGCCCGTATCCTTCAAGCCCGACAATCTTTTTCGGGTTGTTCGTCATAAGCCTCATCTTTCTTACTCCAAGGTCCACAAGTATCTGCGCGCCTATGCCGTAGTCCCTGAGGTCAGGTTTGAATCCGAGTTTTATGTTTGCCTCAACTGTATCCAGCCCTTTATCCTGAAGCTCATAAGACTTTAATTTATTAACCAGCCCGATGCCCCTTCCCTCCTGCCTCATATATAAGACAACACCCTTGCCTTCTTTTCTTATGAGTTCCATGGCATTGTGAAGCTGTTCCCCGCAGTCGCATCTCTTTGAACCGAACACATCGCCTGTAAGGCATTCGGAATGCACTCTCACAAGCACCTCATCTTCGTGCTTTATCTCGCCTTTGACAAGGGCAATATGCACATTATTGTCCATATCATTGGCGTATGCAATCGCCGTAAAATCGCCGCCGAAATCAGTCGGCAGCTTTGTCGTTGCTATGCGCCTTACAAAAAGCTCGGCCCTCATCCTGTATTTAATGAGGTCTTTTACCGTAACTATTTTCATGTTGTGCTTCTTTGCGAATTCCATAAGCTGGGGCACCCTTGCCATTGTGCCGTCATCATTCATAATCTCACAGATAACGCCGGCAGGATAAAGCCCGGCAAGCCTCACCAGGTCCACTGAACCTTCTGTCTGGCCTGCCCTCTGGAGCACTCCGCCGCGCTTTGCCCGCAAAGGGAATACGTGTCCGGGCTTTGAAATATCTTCAGGCTTTGTATTTGGATTTATTGCCGTTAGTATTGTGATGGCCCTGTCAGAAGCTGATATGCCTGTTGTAACGCCCTTCTTTGCCTCTATGGAAACTGTAAACGCTGTTCCAAAGGGCGAGGTATTGTCATCCGTCATCATCTGCAGCTTCAGTTCTTCCACCCGCTCAGGCGTAAGCGAAAGGCATATGAGCCCTCTGCCGTATTTAGCCATGAAGTTAATTGCCTCGGGTGTTATCTTCTCCGCTGCCATGCAGAGGTCGCCTTCGTTTTCACGGTCTTCATCATCTACAAGGATGATCATCTTGCCTTTTGCTACGTCTTCAATTGCCTCGTCTATTGTGTTGAATTTATACTTTTCCATGGCTCACTCCGTGAGAATGCAAAATTTTAAATTAAAAATTAAAAATTGCGGAACTCCTTATTTTTGAATTTTGATTTTTGCATTTTGAATTTATTTTATATATCCCTCGCTCATCAATGTATTCATAAACCCCATATCCTTTCCCCTGTCCTTATTTAAGAACTTCGCGACATATTTCCCCAATATGTCAGCCTCAATGTTTACAGTGTCTCCTGCTCCCTTGAATCCAAGCGTAGTAAGCTTTGCCGTATGCGGAATAATAACAATCGTAAACCCGCCGCTTAAAACATCAACGACTGTAAGGCTTACGCCGTCAACAGCAACCGAACCTTTCTCCACAAGAAAATTCATTACCTTTTGCGGAGCGCTGATTTCAATCTTAAGCATATCTCCGATTATTGCCTTTGAACGCATGGCGCCTGCTGCATCAACATGCCCTGTAACAAAATGACCCCCTATCTTGGAATCAGGACTCAATGAAGGTTCAAGGTTGACTCTGTCTCCTGCCTTAAGAGCGCCGAGATTTGTGCTGTGAAGGGTCTCGTCTGACAGGTCAAAAGAAAGCATATTTGATTTTCTTTCAACAACAGTAAGACACACACCGTTTACAGAGATGCTGTCTCCGAGTTTTGCGTCAGATGCAATTTCGCCTGCTTTAAGCGAAAGCACTGCGCCTCCGCTTCGCATCTTAACTGATGTGATTTCACCCATCTCAATTATAATGCCTGTAAACAAATCACTCCTCTACGTCAATTTTAAAATCAAAGGTTTTTTGATATATGCCTAATATATCCACTGTTTCCGACCACGCTGTTTTCACCCGCATCCCGCGGGCTGTCTTTATAACTTCTATGTCCTGCTCTCTTAGCGGGATTTTTAATTCCTGCGCCAGCTCAAAAACCTGAGCCCTTGTTTTATCAACATCACCTAAAACGCTGATCCTTGCAAGCTGCTCTGCATCTGACCTGAGCGATGAATGTCTGTAAAAAGGCATTGCTATCTGGAAACCTGCATACATGAGAAACGCAATAATCAGCAGGACAAAGACAAACTTGAAGAAGCCTTCCTTATTGCCTAATATCCGCATTTTTTTCAATGTATCAGGTTTCCAATCCTTCCGAACCTTACCCAGTTCTTTTCAGAATCCCACGACCAGTAAAGGATAAGGGCCTTCCCTTTCACATCTTTTATATCCACATATCCCCAGAAGCGGCTGTCATTGCTCTCGTCACGGTTGTCGCCCATTACAAAATACTTATCCTTGGGCACTATAACAGGCCCGAAATTATCTCTCGGCGCTATTCCCGTTGGCATCATAGAACTGTCTGTATGCTGTGCATACAGCTCATTTACCTTGTTCCCATTAACATGCACTATTTTGTTCTTTACTTCTATTACATCGCCTTCCACTGCCACTACCCTTTTTATAAAATCCTTAGAGGGATCTCCGGGGTATTTAAAAACTATTATATCCTCTCTTGCAGGTTTCTTGAACATAAGAACCCTCTTGTCTTTAAAAGGAATCTTTGTCCCGTAAAGAAATTTGTTTACGAGAATATGGTCGCCTACAAGCAGTGTAGGCTTCATTGAACCCGATGGAATCTTGAATGCCTGTATAATGTAGGCCCTTATCACCATGGCAAGTATAAGCGCGGTGATTATTGCTTTTGCATACTCCCATATTATCTTCTTTTTATTTGTCATCAAGCGTTTCTCCTCATTCACTGCATAACTATATATATTACCTTATTTTCTTCTCTATGCCTGGCTGCGCAGAAAATACAAGCCCTGCTGCGCCTATCATGCCTGCATCATCGCCCAATAAAGAGGGAATTATTTTAACTTTATCAAAAAGAGCCTTAAAGGACCTTCTTGACGCCTCCTTAACAGCCTCCTGCACATAGATGTTCCATGCGCCGACGAGCCCTCCTGTGAGAATTATAGCCTCAGGGCTTATTATGTTTATTATATTCGCAAGCCCGATTCCAAGATACCTGCCTGCCTCCTTGAGCGCTTCTCTTGCAAGATTATCGCCTTCAATCGCATGTTTGTAAATATCTTCTGCCGTAATCTTATAAACATTACCGTGGCAGCATTCCTTCAAAAGACTCTCGCTGCCCTTTTCAAGCGCAGAAACCACTTTTGCATGTATTGCATTTGCCGCCGCATATAATTCAAGACACCCGTAATTCCCGCAAGGACATTTTTCTCCGTCCGCATTGATGCTCATATGCCCTATCTCAGCAGCGCAATCAGCAAGCATCCCTTTATAAATTATACCGCTTCCGACGCCTGTGCCAAGCGTAAGAAGAACAAAAGAATTAAATTCCCTGCCTGCACCTATCCATTTTTCTCCGAATGCCGCTGCATTGGCGTCATTTTCAATCATTACCGGAACAGGGAATTGCTGGCTGAGAGATTCTCTGAACTTAACCCCTTCAATGCCATGGAGATTAGGTGAGCACAGGACCACCCCTTCTTTCCTGTCCACAAGGCCTGCCACTCCAATGCCTATGCCTGCAACATTATCTGAAAACAGGGCTTCAACGGCCTTTTGCAGAGACTCAAGTGCATTAACCTTTGAGGGCTCTTTTATCTTGCTGACTACTTCTCCTTTGCCGGATATTAAAGCAGCCCGCAGATTTGTCCCGCCGATATCTATCCCTATGACATATTTTTCTGGCATACGATTTGAGGTTTTAAAATGAAGATTTTGAAGTTTACCACAAAAATATTCGCAGTGTAAACCCGCTGGGGCAGAGATGGCATGGTTTCCCTTGTTTTTTGCCGTTGCAAATGCACATCTCTGATTCCTTGACACAAATGCGATTTAATTGGTAAAGTATCCTGCTTTATACAGGCTTACTTAAAGAATAAAATTTATAAGGAGAGGGGTGATTATAAATGCCCTCTGTGAAGGTGCGCGAGAGCGATTCTTTTGAGAATGCTCTCAGGAAGTTTAAAAAGCAGTGCGAGCGTGAAGGAATTCTCTCGGAAATAAAGAAGAGAGAGCATTACGAAAAGCCAAGCGTAAAAAAGAAAAAGAAGGCTATTGCCGCACGTAAAAAAGCCCTTAAAAGAGTGAGGCTTACTGGGGAGAGGTAAGGAAACTTACCTCTTTTTCCTTCTGACGTCAGCGCCAAGCCTTGTAAGTTTTTCCTCTATTTTTTCATATCCCCTGTCCAGATGATAGACACGGTGAATTGTTGTTTCGCCTTCTGCCCGGAGCGCGGCAACGACCAGAGAAGCGCTGGCTCTGAGGTCTGTGGCCATTACATTTGCCCCTTTTAATCCCTTTGCTCCCCTAACAGTTGCCACATTCCCTTTAAAACTTATGTTTGCCCCCATTCTCCGGAGTTCTGCAACATGCATGAACCTGTTTTCAAAAATTGTCTCCGTGATTATGCTTGTGCCTTTCGCTATGCTCATCAATGCCATAAATTGCGCCTGCATGTCTGTTGGAAAGCCCGGATATGGCGCAGTCTTTATATTAACTGCCTTTAGGCTCCCAGGGCCTATTACCCGCACCCAATCTGCCCCTTCATTAATCCTAAGCCCTGCTGCCTTAAGCTTTATCAAAAAAGCCTTAACATGTTCGGGAACACATCCTCTTATAGTAATATCCCCTCCTGTTATCCCTGCTATGGCCATAAAGGTGCCGGCCTCAATCCTGTCAGGGATTACCTTATGCGTAAGGGGTCTGAGTTCATCTGCGCCTTCTATCTCTATAGTGCTTTTGCCTGCGCCGTTAATCCTTGCGCCCATTGCAGTGAGCGCACTTGCAAGGTCTGCAACCTCAGGCTCTCTTGCCGCATTTCTGAGAATGGTCGTGCCTTTCGCAAGAGAAGCAGCCATCATGAGGTTTTCTGTCCCTGTTACTGTTACTGTATCAAAATGTATATCTGCACCTTTCAGTCTCTTTGCCGAGGCTATTACATAACCTGATTCAAGCTCTATCTTTGCGCCCATCTTCTCCAATCCCATTAAATGCAGGTTTATAGGCCTTGCGCCTATGGCGCATCCCCCGGGCAAAGAGACCTTTGCCTTGCCGAATCTCGCCAGCATGGGCCCCAGCACAAGCACGGAAGCCCTCATCTCTTTGACAAGCTCATAAGGCGCTTCAAGATTGTTTATTTTGTTCGTTGTTATGACTGCTTTATGGGGTTTGTAATGAAACTCCGCTCCCATGTTCTCAAGGAGCCTGCCCATGGTCTTTATGTCCCTGAGGTCAGGGACTCTGGCTACCATATGCTCTCCGGACGCAAGAAGTGCGGCTGCAATAGCAGGTAAAGCTGCGTTCTTTGCGCCGCTTATCTCAACCTCGCCCTTAAGCCTTTTTCCGCCTTTTATAACCAGTCTGTCCATGATATGAATTTTATAATAGCATAAAGATAGATAGTGTAGTTTGCATGGCGTGGATAGGATTGGTTTGAGCGGCATCAGAGATTTTTCGTTGACGTTCTTGGTGCATGGAGCGTTACAGCCGCAACTGTTTGAATCCCGAAAGCCTTCGGGATGAGTTTTGCGGATGTAGCGGAATTAGCCTTAGAACGACAGAAAAATCTCTGCAAAAAGCGAGAGCCAATCCTGTCCACGCATATTCGGCAACAGGCCCCAAAATTTGTTATAATTATCTATGCGTATTTTATTATTGCTCGTCTTAGCCATCAGCTATTTCGCCTCAGGCGAACCCGCCAGTGGCGGACAGCTCTTCTCTCCAAGTCCTGCTTTTGCCTCCGGTTCCTGCGATACGGACTGCACAAAGTGCCACACCATCAGCACGGATGAAGTCCGCAATATTCTTGCAAAAATCAAGGCGCCTGACGCAAAAATATTAAAGGTGCAGATGAGCCCTGTGAGGGGGCTGTGGGAAGTCGCTATAGACAATAAAGGCCAGCGCGGGCTTTTCTATGTGGACTTTTCAAAAAAATATATAGTAGGCGGCAATGTCAGCATCATTGAAGTAAATGCCGCAATTGACAAGACAAAAGAACGGCTTGACGCCCTTAACAAAGACAGGCGAATCAACCGCTCACTTATCCCGCTTAAAGATGCACTTGTTTTAGGAGATAAAAAAGCTGCAAACAAGGTGATCGTCTTTACAGACCCTGATTGACCATTCTGCGGAACACTTCATCTGGAGATGAAGAAGGCCGTAGAAAAAAGAAAGGATATTGCCTTTTATATCAAACTGTTCCCTCTTACTAAGCTTCATCCTGATGCTTACTGGAAATCTAAAAGCATAATATGCAGCGGGTCGTTAGCGTTTCTTGAAAGCGTATTTGAGAAAAAATCTATTCCGCAGCCTTCTTGTGAAACAGATGTTATTGACAAGAACATAAAACTTGCGGCAAGCCTCGGAATTTCAGGCACGCCGACATCTATCATGCCTGACGGCTCTGTGCTCACAGGGTCTCTGCCTGCTGATAAGCTTATAGAACTTATAGACTCAGCAAAAAAGAAGGGGGCCGGAAA
>QZJQ01000007.1 GCA_003599795.1 Nitrospiraceae bacterium | reverse complement strand
TGATTACGGTCTTGCCGCTGTAGTTCTTATCCATCGTAAAGACTTCTTTTGCATTGCTGCTGAGATTCACTCCTATAACCTGAACCTCAACGTATTCGGCTCCGAAATCAATCGCCTGCTTTCTGAATATATCAAGCAGTTCTTTTCCCGTCAGTGGCGCTGAAAGGCCCGGGTAATTTTCTATCTTGTGCGCGAACGCAAGGGCGCCTGCGGTTCTGGATTTATCAAGGACAATTGTCTTTAGTTTTGCCCTTGCTGCATACTGCGCTGCTGAAAGCCCTGCTGGGCCTCCGCCTATAATTATCACATCATAAAGGTCGCTCATTTTTTTATTAAATAATTATAACAGAAGATGTTTTTATTGTGCGCTGCCTGTCCGCCTCAAGCGGATTCGCCGGGGCGAATTATCCCTTTGATTAAGTCTATCTTGCCGATTATGCCGATAATTTTTTTCTCATTTTTCCCCTCAACAACAGGGATAAGGTGAACCTTTTTTTCAGACATTATGGTGGCGATGTCCTGAACAGGCGTGCCTTCAGCAACAGTTATGGCATCTTTTGTATAGATGTCATTCACTGTAATTGCTGTCATCCTTTTAATCTCTTTTTCTATCTTGCTTTGGCTTTCAAGGACAATGAATGCGTCAAAAAGCCTCATCACAGTAGGAATGTGAAGCCTTTTGTCCCGGCTTATAAGGTCGTTTTCCGTGACTATGCCGATTAAGTTTTCATTATCATCTACAACCGGCACGCCGCTGATTTTAAGTTCCATGAGTATCCGTGCCAGTTCTTCTATTGTGGTTGATGCGTTAACTGTTGTCACATTCTTTGTCATTATGTCTTTAGCTGTCAGCATTGTTTCTCCTTATCATCCTTTAGAAATATAATACTGCGCGCAGGAAGCAAAATCAATTGGAAGATGTCCCATGTTCATAGAATAGCTTAAGATGTTTGTATACGACGAGGTGCATGAGCACGGTTTGCACATGCTGAGGGTTGTGCAGGAGCGTTTGAGCGATAATCCGCATGAACATATAAATTCTGCGCAGGTCGGTTGATAAAACGTAATATTTAAAAAGACGAAGCAAGGTCAGGATCCCCTTTTTACTGATTTTTGCCCGGCCTTTGACTCCATGCTTTTTACCGAGTTTAACGGCATTTATCAGCCTTTCGGCAAAATTATCATAACTGTATAAATTCCGGACCAGAAATCCATATCCATTGGCAAGCTCTTCAAGGCCCATATTAAGCGGTGCGATGTTTGTTCGTATAAGGCTATTAACAGCCCCTCTTATGCCGCCTTCTTCATTGTCCCTTAATCTGCCTTCTTGCCTGATGCGCTCGTACAGCGGTGTTCCGGGAATTGCCTGAAGTATTCCAACCATGGCAACGGGGATTGACGCTGCATGTATAAACCTTAGCTGCTCATTGAATATATTAGTGTCATCAGCGTCAAAGCCTACAATAAAAGCTCCCCACACGATTATGTTGTTTGATTGAATGCGCTGAACAGCATCCAGCAGGTCTACATTGGTGTTCTGGTTTTTTCCTGCCATTGTCAGGCTGAGTTTACGCGGAGTCTCTATGCCGACAAACACGCGCCTGAAATTGGCCCTGTTCATGAGAGACAGAATCTCTTCGTCACGCGAAATATCTATTGTGAACTGGCAGCTGAAATAAAGCCGGTAGTCAATGGATTTGACAAAACGCTCGATTTCAGAAAGAAGCTCTAAGGCCCTTTTACGATTCCCGAAGAAGTTGTCATCAATGATAAAAATGGAATCTGCGCCCAGTGCGTATAGGCTGCGAATCTCTGTCATCACCTGTTCCGCTGATTTATTCCGGGGCCGCTTGCCAAGGCGAATCGGTATTTCGCAGAACTCGCACGAATGCGGACAGCCGCGCGATGTTTCAATGATTGCCGTTGAATATGCCGAAAGCTCAAGCAGGTCAAAGCGGGGAGCAGGGGAAGCTGTTAAATCCACAAATTCTTCCTGCGCATATAAAGATTTAGTATTGCCTGATTGAAAATCGCGTATGAATGACGGCCATGTATATTCAGCCTCTCCCAGAAAAACAACATCGGCATGTTCTGCACACTCGTCAAGATTTGATTTTTGGACGAAGGGCCCTCCGAGGGCCACAGTTTTTCCTTTGCTGCGGAATGAGTCTGCCAGTTGATAAACCCGCTCTTTCTGGATGTGGTAGCCAGTAATGCCGACTATATCAACATCTGTGTCAAAATCAACAGGCTTGACATTTTCGTCGCATATGAGGACTTCATGTTTCTCCGGAGTTAAAGCGGCTAAGGTAGAAAGCGATAACGGCGGGAAGGGAAAAGCATTGCCGTCAAGGTCTCTGGAATAAGAAAAATCCCACAGTGAAAGCGGCAAGCGCGGGTTGATAAGGCATATTTTCATCTCTTGGATTCACAGATAGCCGCTATTCTATAGTAGTGCGTTTGCATGTGTTTGTATGCCAGAAGATGGAAAACAGTCTCATCCAGATTCCGCAGCCTGTGAGACACGAGAGCCTTAAGCACATGAAAGAACATCTTTCGCGTTTTGCTGTCAGCCCGGAACAGGTAAAACGAAAGCATGCGCACCAGTATCATTGCTGTCTTTAGGTTGAGGGCAGGCATTGATGATGTCAGGTTTCTGGTGTTAGAGCCGATATACTGAATCATCTTCAGCCTGAAGGATTCCGGCGAGAACATTTTTCTCAGGATGCGCGCAAAGTTTTTCTCAAGCTCCTCCTCGCTCATCTTCTGCGGAATCAGGTTCGTTGCCTTGGAGAGTTCTTCCTCGCTGAGCGCTGTCAGTCCGAGTAAGGAGGGGAGTTGCAGCAGCCTGTTCGTCTCCAGAGCGCGCCTGTAAAGAGGGGTTTCCGGAAGCGCCTGCAGCAGTCCTACCTGTACAGGGATAAAGTTGGTATCACGGATAAACTCAAGCTGCCTGTCAAAAGACGACAGGTCATCACTTTCAAGCCCGAACATGATGCCGGCCCATACTGTGATGCCGTAGGACTTGATCTTTTCAACAGCGCGGTTTATGTCCATATCCACCTGATGTCTCTTGTTCAGTTCGCTCAGTTTGCCTTTATCTCCGGTCTCTATTCCTATGAACAGCCTGAGAAAATTTGCCGCCCGGAATAAATTCAGCAGTTCATCATCGTTCGCCACATCAAGGGCCGCCTGAGTATAAAAGTACATCTTGGTCGGAAGAGAAGGAAGCAGGCCGGCTATCTCTTTCAACAGGGTTTTGGCATACGGTTTGTTGCCTGCGAAATTGTCGTCCACAATAAATACCGAATCATTGCCGAGTTCTGAAAGAATTCTTATTTCGCTGAGAACCTGTTCTATTTTTTTAGAGCGTGGCTGTCCGCCGTACTTTATGGGAATATCACAAAAGTGGCACCGGTAAGGGCATCCCCGCGTTACCTGAATGCATCCGCTTGCGTACTGGCCTGTTTTCATCAGATGAAAATGAGGAACCGGAGAATCGTCAATATTTATAAATTCTTTTTGATGGTAGAGGCTCTTCTGTTTCCCTTGCTTGAAATCATCTATGAACGCAGGCCATGTGTATTCAGCCTCGCCGATAAAAACCGTATCAGCGTGCGCTTTGCATTCTTCAGGCATGTCAAATGAGATCGGCCCGCCGATAGCTACAAATTTTCCGCGCTTTCTGTACTCGTCCGCTAATTCAAAAACCCTCTTTCTCTGGGGCACCGAGCCGGTCAAGGCAATAACATCAGCATCGGTTTCAAAATTTACAGCCTCAACATTTTCATCAATAAGCCCGACGCTGCAGTCCGCAGGGGTCAGCGCTGCCAGCGTAGGAAGAGACAACGGCAGGTGAGAATATTTCACGCCTACAAGGTCCATGCAATGGTGAAAATTCATTGAATGGGGATGATGCTTTGGATTTATAAAAATTATTCTCATTTAAACGCCTCCCTTGTTATGCGATAGATTTTGACGCCTCCTGTACAGGCTGAAGCAAAGCCAGAAAGTAAAAAACAGAAAGAGAACCAATGTAGCCAGCTGCCAGGCGTTAAAAATAGTATTGCCGACCATCTCATCTTTCCTCATAAACTCTAAAAAAAACCGTCCGCCTGAATACAGGGCGCCTGCTGATGCAAAGACCGTCCCCGGATGCAGGTTCCATTTTTCACGCTTGTGATACAAGGCTTCAGTAATCACTAATATAACAAAAGCCTCAAGCATAAACAATAAAGGCAGGTTCCATACAAGGGTGTTAAGGGGCATGTCATGATATGCCTGCCCGGCCTCTGAAGCAGGAGTATAGAAATCAAGAGGCAGCGTAAAGGCTGAAAGGAAAGAAGCGCCGATTGATTCAGGAGCTGTTCTTCCGTAACAGCATCCGGCCAGAAGGCAGCCTATGCGGCCTAACAGGACTGAGAGAGGAAATGTAAAGGCAACCGCATCCATAAGAGGCATGGGCTGAGTTTTCATCACATACTTGATGTAAAGAAGGCTGTATATCAGGATGGATATAATGCTTCCGATTACGGTAAGGCCGGAAAAAGAATTAGAGGGACTGTAAGTAGACCCGGCAAGAACAGGAATCAGCTTATTAAAAAGATGAGCCCCTAAGGTGCCGACCGGCAGGGCAAATAATAACCACGGGAAAATCGCATAGAATGAATAACCCAGTTTTTTTGAGCGTATCAGAAAGAGAATCCAGCATATCACTACACTGCCGAGAGCGGCGAGCCGCCAGGTAGAAATTTCCAGGCTGCCGAAATAAATAGAAGGTAACATTTCAGATGGAAGATATTAAATAAAAGATATTGTTATGAACCCCCGAGCGGCTCGAGGGAGATGAGTCCTTAATATCTCTTCCTCTCCCTGATTTCCTGAGATTTCATTTTCAGGTTGAGCATCTCATCTGTGTTCAGATAATTCCATGCAGCTTTCATTACCTGCGGATAAGCTGTTTTCAATATATCAGAGAATATCTTGGCCCTTTCATCATAGAGAGTGCCTTTGTCTCTCCAACCGTAGGTAGGATGTCCCCCGTAATAACCCCCGCAACCATCAGATGTACGCGGAGTAGTTCCTGTTTGATATTGCTCCTGTCCCACAGCATACTCAGCCGGAAAATCCTGAACCCCGAGGTCCAGCTTTTTTATCCACATCTTTTCCTCCGACATCGGCTCAAGCATATAGAAGAAGACTTTCATGCCAACAGACATTGTGGTGGTATAAACATTCCCCGAAATTCCTCCCTCAAAGTTTGCCCGTTCCTTAAACTTAGGGTCGCTGTAATGAATGTCAAATATAACGCCTGTTGAAATTGTGAGGTCAGAGCCTTTTTTGTCAGGGTATGTAACCTCAGCCATGCTGAAAGGGCCTTTTGTTGTCATGCCTTTGGCAACTAACTGCGATTGAATATCCTCACCCATGCTTCCGGCAAAACTCTTGAAGACCTTTCGCATATCAGGCGTCATGGGACCGCCTGCAGCTACCTTGGCCCCGCCAACATATTCCTGCGTGGCAGTGTCTTTATATTCAGGGACTGTTATTACCACCGTCAGATTTGCACTGCCGGGTTTTCTGGCTTCAGGTATGTTATATTTCGGGAATGAATATAAATCGCCGAATTGAGGTATCGGGCGGTAATAAACCTGCGGCGGTGTATAAGCCGGAGGTTCGCATGAAGTCGTTGCCAGAAAAACAGATGAGTAAAAAATAAAGCCCAGCGGGATGATGCCGCCTGATAGGATTAGCAGTAGTTTTTTAAAATTCATTTTTTTAGTAGTCATAATGAATTGTCAAACATTAGGGGAGTAAATGTCAAGGATATTTTAGTGCCTTAGCTTCTGTGTATATGCGATTGCTAAGGCGCTGAACCAGATGAACGCTGAAAAAGCGGCAAGCCTTTGCTGGAGTCCCATGAAATCGTGAATCCTGATATGCTGAGTCTCAGCCAGAACCCATGTTGCGGCGTCCATTAAGATGAGAATTGCGATAGTGAACCCTGATATAGCCAAGACTGAATAACCCTTATTCTTCATGATATAGACAGAGAACCCGAAGATGCTGATGGATGCCGAGAGCCCGGCGAGAAGAGCAGAAGTGAGATGAATCAATGAAGGAAACGGGTAGAAACCTGCGGCAATTAGGAGCACGCCGGCGCATGCCATGCACCTCAGCCCAAGTTTGGGCGGTAAAGCAGAAGCCCAAGGCTTATGGGCTGACAGGGCTGCCAACAGAATAAAAACACCCGGCAAGGCGAAGCCGAAATAGTTGACGAGAAAGGCATATGGCTGACCGGCGATACCAAGGTCGCTGATGGCCCTCTGAGTTAGAGAATAATCAGGCGTTAAAAATCCGGCGACAAGGACAGCTGCTATATGCGATACCGCGGCGGTAAGAGAAGCTGCGGCAAAGACCCTATGAGCATTCAGCCGCATCATCCGGATGCGCCGGGTGATTTTTCTGAAATATTCTTGATGAGCATGCCTCCTATAATGCCGTTCACAACGCCTGTGATGGTCCCTAACAAAATCAAAAAAGGCGCTACTATTAAGACAGCTTTTATCTGCTGGACGAACAACACGTATGCAATAAAAAGCTGGGCTGCATTGTGGAATAATGCGCCGATTAGGCTGAGTCCTACAGGGCCAAAGAGCCTTGGAAACATTGAGAAGGCAAGCCCCATTGCCGCTGTGCTTGAAACTCCTCCGCAAAAGCTCATGATAAAGCCGGGGCCAAGAAATGTGCCGATGAACATGGAGGATATTATCACCCGTATAAGCGTTACCATCATTGCGGCCCTGAATCCGTAGAGAACGAGCGTTGCAAGAGTGATGATGTTTGCTATGCCTAGCCTGAGCCATGGTATCGGCGTCGGCAGAAGGTTTTCAAAACTGTGAATTGCAATGGCATAAGCTGAGAGCAGGGCTATGCGGTATTTATCCTGTGATTGCATCAATAGCTCTACTTATCTTTTTTAAACTCAACCTTGCTCCGCAGATTTTGTGTTACATGTATTTTGCCATCTTTGTCCACTATAATTCCATCAAGTCCCAGCCGGTTCAGAGTGTCCATGCCTTTCTGCGTCCCTAAAATAAATATGCCTGTCGCAAAGGCGTCTGCAAATGCGGCGTCCTTTGCTATTATGGTTACGCTGCGGCATTCGTTATCAGGATAACCTGTTTTAGGGTTTAAAAGGTGATGATATATTCTGCCGTCTTTTATAAAAAATTTCTGGTAATCCCCGGATGTCGATATAGCTGTATCCGAGAGGCCCACGGTTGCCATAATTTCATCTTTATCTGTTTGCTGCCTTGGGTTTTGAATCCCCACCTTCCATAAACCGCCATCGGGCCTTATACCGAAGGTTTTAATATCTCCTGCAACCGCGACTATGCCAGCCCTTATGCCCTGTTGCTTAAGAACTCCGACTGCCTTATCGGCAGCATAACCCTTTATGATGCCGCCGAGGTCTACCTGTATTCCTTTTGTTTTAAGAAAGACCGTTGACGCTTTTTTGTCTATAATGATATTTTTATACCCCACTAATTTTAATTTTTCTTTGACTGTTGCTCCGTCAGGAATTATTTTTTTCTGAAAATCCCACAAACGCACCAATGGCCCGACTGTAATGTCAAATCCGCCTTCTGTATTTTCCGACACGTACAATGCCTTATCTATTATCTCCAATGTCTCCTGAGATACATTTACAGGCCTGTTGCCCGCGTTTCTGTTAATCGCGGATACTTCGCTGTCTTCGGAATAAAAGTTTAAAAGCTTTGCGAGCCTGTCCAACTCGTTAAATGCCATCTCAATTGCTTTTTCTGCTTTTTCTTCGGAGTCAGAAGAAATAGTAATCGAGACAATGGTGTACATAGAAGTGCGGGTTTTTTTATAGAGTGTTTCCTGAGCAGGAGAACAGGCAGACAGAATGAGTAGAGAGCAGAAGAGCAGCAGAACAGCAGAGCAGAAGCTGCTTTGACGCTTTGACGCTTTGACACTTTGATACTTTTTTCTCATGCCCATTCACCCATTTATCTATTCACCGCTAATTTATTTTTCAAAGCCATCCCCGTATACGAATCAGGATTTGAGCTCACTTCTTCAGGTGTTCCTGCGGCTATGACCCTTCCGCCTTTTTCTCCGCCCTCAGGCCCAAGGTCAATTATATAGTCAGATGACTTTATCACGTCAAGATTATGCTCTATCACAACCACCGTGTTTCCGAGGTCTATGAGGCTGTTTATGACATCAAGGAGTTTCTGAATGTCGGCAAAGTGCAGTCCTGTCGTAGGCTCGTCAAGCAGATAAAGAGTGTTTCCTCCGCCTGAGGCGGAGGACCTTTTCCCGAATTCTCTTGAAAGCCTTACCCTTTGAGCTTCACCGCCTGAGAGAGTTGTCGCGGACTGGCCAAGCTGAATGTATCCGAGCCCCACGTCTTCAAGTATTTCAAGCCTCTGGCGTATAAGCGGAATTGCGCTGAAGAACCGGAGCATCTCTGAAACCGTCATCGCAAGGACCTCAGCTATGTTTTTGTCTTTATATCTTATTTCAAGCGTCTCTTTATTGTATCTTTTGCCTTTGCATACATTGCATGGGATGTAAACATCAGGAAGGAAATGCATGGCAACCTTAAGCGTGCCTCCGCCATGGCAGGACTCGCATCTTCCTCCGCCTGAGGCGGATGCGACATTAAAACTGAAGCGCGATGCAGTATATCCCCGTATCTTTGAATCCTGAATCTGCGCAAAGAGTTCCCTGATGTATGTGAATATCCCGGTGTAAGTCGCGGGATTAGACCTGGGCGTGCGTCCCAACGGAGACTGGTCCACGCATATTATGCGGTCAATTTTTTCCATGCCTGTAATTTCCCTGTGCTTTCCCGGGATGAGCGCGCTTTTATATAGTTTTCCGGCGATAGCTTTGTATAGAGTTTCAAATATCAGCGTGCTCTTGCCCGAACCTGAAACACCTGTTATGCATGTAAACAGGCCCAGCGGCATCTTGACATCTATATCCTTAAGATTAAATTCTGACGCGCCGTTGATATGGATGAAGTCTTTTGATTTTCTCCTCTTTGCAGGCACTGGTATGCTCAGTTCGCCTTTGAGGTATCTGCCTGTCAATGAGTTTTTGTTATCCCTGATAACAGAAGGCGGGCCTTCTGCGGTTATCCATCCGCCTCTAAGCCCTCCGCCCGGCCCCATGTCAATGACATGGTCAGCCCAGTTTATGGTATCTTCATCATGTTCAACTATTATCACTGTATTTCCTGAGTCTCTTATTGACGAAAGGCTTTCAAGCAGTTTTTTGCAGTCTCTTGGATGAAGCCCGATGCTTGGCTCGTCAAGGACATAAAGCACTCCTGTGAGGGACGAGCCCATCTGCGTTGCAAGTCGTATCCTCTGCGCTTCACCGCCTGAAAGCGTAAGCGAAAGCCTGTCAACTGTCAGATAACCGAGGCCGACCTTATTGAGAAACGAAAGCCTGTCTTTGACTTCTCTCAGCACGCGCGAAGCTATTGTCTGTTCCCGGTCCGTAAGCTTAAGCGCATTGATAAATTGAATTGCGTTGATGACAGACATTCTTGAAAATTCAGCTATGTTTGTGTCGTTTATTTTTATGCTCAGCGCCTCTTTTCTCAGTCTCATGCCTTTGCACGCCTTGCACGCTGATAACCCGGCCACTTCCTCATCGGTTATAGCTCCGAAGTCCTGTTTTTCGGCCTCAAAATCCTCGCCGATGTTTTCAAACCCGATGCCGTGGCATCTCGGGCAGGCTCCGTATTTGCTGTTGAAGGAAAAAAATCTCGGATTAATCTCAGGGTAGCTTATGCTGCAGTTGGGACATGCCATGGTCCTGCTGAAAGGGATGTCCTTGTTTTTGTCTATGAGATTAATTATAACGGTGTCCGTATATTTTAATGCTGAATCAATCGCGCTCTTTATCTGCCTTTCAGTCCCTGTTTTTATAAGAAGCCTGTCTATAACAATCTCGATGGTATGCCTCTGCTGTTTCTTCAGCTTTATATCCTGTGTGAGGTCAAACATCACGCCGTCTATCCTCGCCCTTATAAACCCGTCGCGCAGCATATCGTAAAGCTCTTTTTTATATTCACCTTTTCTGTCTCTGACAATAGGCGCAAGTATTTGTATGCGTGTTCCCTGAGGGAGTGACACAACGGAATCTATTATGTTCTGAGCCTCCTGCGCGGCTATAAGCGAACCGCAGTTATAGCAGTAAGGTTTTCCAATCCGCGTGTAAAGCACACGCATATAGTCATAGATTTCGGTTATTGTGCCGAGTGTTGAACGCGGGCTTTTCGTAACTGTTTTCTGCTCAATTGCAATGGAAGGGGAAAGCCCCTCAATAAGGTCCACGTCGGGTTTCTGAAGCTGTTCAAGGAACTGCCTTGCATATACTGAAAGGCTTTCAACATACCGCCTCTGTCCCTCGGCGTAGATTGTGTCAATTGCAAGGGATGATTTGCCGGAGCCCGAGGGGCCGGTGATAACAGTTATCTTTTCTCTGGGTATGGATACGCTGATGTTCTTGAGATTGTGCTCCCGCGCGCCTTTTATGACTATAGAGGTTTGCATATTGTTGACGGAAATTGTTTTTGCCTCAGTGAATTAACTTATTAATAAATTCTTGTACTATCTTGAGGGAGTCCTTAGCAGTCTGGCTGTCTATAATATCAAGGGATTTCAATTCAATAGCGTAAATTTTTTTCAGGATATTTAGCCTGTTTAGTAAGACATCTATCTTACTCTGAAAAATATCAAGATTCTCTAAAAGGCTATTCTCTTTATGCTTAATAACAACTGCCAGATCAAAGACATCTCTTGTTTTGAAGGCGTCTGCCCTATAAAAAATTTTCTTGATTACTATTTCTTCCGGGGTTTCAATATAAATTGGAGTATTGCCCACTATCTTTTTTAATGTAGGCGTTTTGGTTAATAACGGGGCAACAATAAAATCTATCTCTTGTTCCTTTACCTTCAATTTCAGAGAGTTTGACATTTCGGTATAGTCATCTGTTTGCTCGGCAACATAGTCGTTTAATCGCGGCGTAAATTTTGTTAGAAGCTGGACGTCTCTCAAGAAAATATCAATATCTTTACTTTTCCTGTGATTATAGTAAGTCATTAAAGCAGTTCCGCCGCCGAAAGACCACTGACTTTTTAAAACCTTTTCCTGTGATAAGATTTTTAAAGCGAACTTAAAGAGAGGAAGCCAGTCAGCAGATTTCATTATTTAAACGTAAAGACATTTTCTAATTCGGCATTAGGGTAAAATTTCTTTACGTGCTTAAAGTAATATTTCTTGATGGCAGGCAAGGATATATCATATTTTTTGATGAAAGCCAATAAATCAGGCGCGGGGACATCGGTAAACAAGGCAAATATATGCGCAAGATATTTATTATCCGTTTTTCCAGATTTTATAATCTCAGATAGTTTCTTTTCGGACACCGGATATTTCATAGATATATTTACTGTAGTATCAATGGTTTTCATGGATTTATTATACAACATAATTCGATACTTTTGTCATTTCTCAGAGTCCTGCTTTTGGATGTGAAAATTTCCTTGACAGGAATATCGCTCTTTTGTATCTTAGGATGCAAATGTCCTTTTTCAGGAGGACAAACGCACCTGAGTGCAATTATAAACAAGTTAGATGCGAAAGGATAATGGCAGATGAAAACTTTTTGTTTATTATTTATAAGCATATTCATGGCATTTACTATTGTTTCTGTTCAATCCGTGTCTGGCCAGACAATTCAGGAGTCGCTTCACGTTGATTTGAGCAAAACGTTGGGATTTATCATGGGACAACGATTTAGCCTTAATCGTATAAAGGATGAATATCCAGCCCTAGGTTTACGGGTTCAAAAGGCAGACCTTGAATTCAAAACAGCATTTGGCATTGCTGAAGAGAATATCAAAAGTGCTCTGAAAGACATGCTTAAAGATAAATATTCTGAATATGTGGCAAGGATGAAGAAGCAACTCAAATCTACACTCTCTCCTCAACAGTTAAATCAAGACATCGCAGTACTGTTTCTTGCCGAAGTAGAATCAAGAGCTAAAGGCAATGTCCCTTCCCCTATTCTGGAAACATTGCTTACATATCAATTTCAATATCGTCCAGCGGAAGAATTCACTAAAGGATATAACCGTATTTTCCGAACAAAAGGTCACCCAAAAGCAAAGGGTATTGATTTTCAGATTCGTTATCCTATTAGCTGGCAACCTAAAGAAGGGGAAAGGCCAAATATTATCCAAAAATTCACAAGTGAAAATGGCAGGGGTTTGGAAATGTTTTTGATTATGGTGAAAGACATTCCATTACCTCCTGGTTATACACTAACCCAGAAGGATTTAGATGAGTTCTTCACTGAAAGTGAATTGAGAGGGATGGTTTCTGATGGTGGAAAGTTCATTTCTGCGAAACCCATTGTTCTAGATAATCATAAAGGTGCTATGATCCTTTTTGACCAATCAGTGCAAAGACTTGACTTGACTTTGACAATGCGAAATCTGCACTTCATTATTATACATGGAAATAAAATGGTATTCATTCAGTGTGTGATTTCTGCTACGCCAGGTAAAGAGTCAAAACTGCAAGAAAATTTTAGTCGTTTTGAACTACTTTTTAAAATGATCGCTAATTCTTTTATCATTCAGGAACAATATAAGTGAGCATCTAACAATGCGCTGCACTGGCGGGGATGGAGCGTAAGCGGAACCGCCGCCAGTGAGCTTGGTCGTTATCCGAAATTGCCTTATAACGAAGATTGGAGATGAAGGTGAGAGAAGTCAAACCTATTGATTCCGAAAATCTTGCCTATTGGTACTTCCGTTTGAATGGTTTTCTTACAACTGTTAATTTCGTTGTTCACCCAGATAGTAGATGCGGACAAGAAACCGATGTAGATATTTTGGGTGTAAGATTTCCTTACAGGGCTGAGTTGTTGAAAAATCCCATGGTCGATGAAGAAATCTTCACAAAAGTCAAACATAAGCCTTATATTATCATTGCTGAGGTGAAGTCTCAAACTTGCAACCTGAACGGACCATGGGTTCAGAGAGAAAGAATGAACATACATAGAGTGTTAAGAGCTATTGGAGTTTTTCCAGAAGCATCAGTAGACAGAATTGCAAAACAAATTTACGAAAAAGGAGTCTTTGAAAACCAACTTGCATACCTTTCACTTTTTTGTGTTGGCAACCAAATCAATCAAGACCTGAAGCAAAAATATCCAGAAGTTCCACAGATTACATGGAAAAACGTTTTGGAGTTTATATACAGCCGCTTCAATACATACAAAATTCAGAAAGCATCCCATCCTCAATGGGATTGGACTGGTCAGAGATTATGGAAGTATGCAAATAGTGCACAAGAAGATTTTATTAGTAATATTATAGAGCAACTGCTAACACAGCACAAACGGCAAAGACCACAAACCTAACGGCTTAGTTTGTGCGTGAACGTTAGGCGGCACAAGTTTTTAAAAGGAGCTAAATATGAGTGAAAGAATGTGGTATTACGTTAAGGAGAACAAACAAGAGGGGCCAGTTCCTCAGAGTAAGATGCATGAGATGTTTAACGCTGGAATTTTGGGAGCTGCGACACTGATTTGGTCTGACAATTTATCAAAATGGACACCAGCTTTTAAAGTTGAAGCTTTCTTAGTGAAGGTTATTCCTTATCCGCCGCCTTTGCCAAAACAAGAACCGCCGCCAATTCCTTCTTTAGGGTTACTTGCGGGGATCCAAGTCCGTCCATGGGTTCGCTTTTGGGCAAGGATGTTTGATCTTTGTTCATTCTCACTTCTTGCTGGTTTTGTATTGGTGTTTTTCCACCCATCTATGTCAAATATGCCAGATTTTGCATTGGGCATGTTAATAATATTCATTTGGATTTTCGTAGAATCAAGCTTGATATCGACATGGGGTAGTACTCCGGGGAAATGGTTATTCAAAACCTCTTTACGGAATGGTGCAGGGGATAAACTGACATTTTCAAGTGCTTTAACACGTAGTTTTTCAGTGTGGTGGAGAGGGCTTGGGATAGGATTCCCGATCGTTATACTTATAACTCTTGCTATTGCACATAATAACCTAACAAAAGATGGTATAACATCATGGGATCGTGAAGGCAATTTTATCGTGTCTCATGATAAAATCGGTCCCATGCGCGTGATTGTCGCAATAATTTTCTTTATCGGTTATTTTTATTTAATAGGGTTATTGACAGCATATCAAAGACATTCTTGACTTTCCCCTGTATAACGTACACACCGAAGAGTTAGGTTAATATACAGCCTAATAAGAACAGAAACGAGGGACAGCGACCGCTTTTTTTGAATACGACCCTCAAACCCTTTTTTAAAAGGAGAGGACTAACAACTTTTCTCTATGTCCAACGCTTTTATGCTAAAATGAGGACAGGAGGTGAATATGAAATTTAACAGAATAACTGTTGACCCTGAAGTCTGTTCCGGCAAACCATGCATCAGAGGCTTGAGATTTCCTGTTTCCAGAATCCTCGGACTTTTGTCTGTCGGTGAGACAAAAGAATCCATATTAAAGGCTTATCCATATCTTGAACCACAAGACATAGACGAAGCTTTGGCATATGCTTAATCTAACCGCCAATCACTCATCATGTTTCCTTTCCGTGACTGAAAAGTAAATCTTTCCATCGCGCTCGTAAACATTAACCTCTATGGATTCCCTCGGAGATACAGGCCTTGCGAATGTGAGCAGATAGCCTATGGTCTTTTCTTTATATTTTACTCCCTGTATGGAAATGTTTTTGAAGTCCCCTACTTTTTCCATAAAGGTCAGCGCATCGCTGAACGTAGCTTTTTCAGTTGTTATCTGCCGGGAATAAGGGACAATTTCCACCTCGGTTTCAGGGCTTTTCAGGAAAACAGCCCTTAATCTCTCGCCTATGCCGGAACTATAAAAATACGCCGTGTAAACAACCTTAGGCACGGTCTTATAATCGTCTATGCTGTAAGTAGTGACTGTCTGCACACAGCCTGCAAGCGCTGTTAGCGCTATAACACATATGACGCTTAATCTTATGACGCCAAATCTTTTCATAGTCCTGCCTCCTCTTTTCCTCATGCTTTTTAATTTCACTATACACCTATAATCGTACACTGTCAAACCCTCTGCGCCTTGACTTTTAGACGTAATAAGCATGATACTCTTAGAAGAGGTTAAGGAGTATTTTGTTATATCTAAACCGTGCAAAATCCTGCGCTTGCGGGTTTTTTTATGACATTTTCTCCCTGACTTCAAGCTACAGGCTGTTAGGAATAAACAAACGGGGACAGATAACTGAAGGGAGATAATTTGGCAAGACACGGAGGAGCATTTAAAAGCGACAAGAGAAAAAAAGAATTGGTGCGCCAGAAGAAGCAGGAAGAAAAGCGGCAAAGGCGTTTAAATAAAAATACGGGACAGGAACAAGGCGCTGAAACAATAGTTTCCGATCAAAAAGATGGGGTTGCATTACCTATACAAGATGCTTAAAGGAGAATAATTAAGTGTATAAAAATTTCAATGAATTTGGCATTTCAGATAAGATAATTGTCTCGCTTTCAGAGATGGGTTTTGAAGAGCCCACTCCAATACAGAAGATGGCAATCCCGCCGGTTCTGCAGGGCAAGGACATCATAGGCAGGGCACAGACAGGCACGGGCAAGACAGCTGCCTTTGGAATACCGCTGATAGAACAAAGGCCTGAGACAAAAGGAAGGTATCCCTACGCAATAGTTCTTGCGCCAACGCGCGAGCTTGCTGTTCAGGTATCGCAGGAAATCAATAAGATGGGCGCGAGAGCCGGCGTTGTCTCGCTTCCGATTTACGGCGGACAATCTATAGAACTGCAGATACGGAGCCTGAAGAGAGGAGTAGAGATTGTAGTTGGCACACCGGGACGGGTGCTGGACCATATGAGAAGGAAGACACTCGTTCTTAAGGATATAAAGGCCGTAGTCCTTGATGAAGCAGATGAGATGCTGAACATGGGTTTCATAGAGGACATAGAGAAAATTCTCGGCGGAATACCAGGAGAAAGACAGACGATGCTCTTTTCCGCCACCATGCCGAAAGAAATTATCCGCATTTCAAAAAACTACATGAACAAACCCGTGCATGTGGGCGTGGATGCGAGCGAGATGGTTGTCGCCAAGATAAAGCAGGTCTTTTACGAGGTGCGCGATGAAGACAAGATAAAGGCTTTAACCCGGCTTCTGGATGTTGAGGGCCCGGCGCTTACTCTCGTATTCTGCCATACAAAAAAAGAGGTGGATGAAGTTGCCGGAAGGCTCCAGCAGATGGGCTATCCTGCAGGCGCAATCCACGGAGACTTCACCCAGAGCCACAGGGACGAAATGATGCGAAAGTTCAAGGGCGGAGACATAGACATACTCGTTGCCACAGATGTTGCGGCGCGCGGACTGGACATACCTGACGTTTCCCATGTTATTAACTTCAGCATTCCGCAAGACCCTGAGGGCTATATCCACAGGATCGGCAGGACAGGAAGGGCAGGCAAATCCGGCATTGCGATAACCTTTGTCACACCGCGTCAGTACCGCCAGCTAAAACTCATAGAGCAGTCAGCAAAGACGCAAATAAAGAAGGCAAAGCTTCCGAGCAGGGAAGAAGTGAGAAAGGCAAAAGAGGAAGAGCTTTCGGATGGTGTTGAAGAGATTATAAAAGAAGGCAAACACACTCGTTTATATGCCATGGCAAAAAGGCTCTTTGAGAAATACTCTCCTGAGGACATAGCTGCAGCAGCGCTGAGCATGCTCCTTGATACAGAGGATATACAGGAGATTGAGGAGCCGGGAAAAGGATATGCTGGACAGCAGAAGGATTCCGTGCGCTTATTCATGACCATAGGCAAGATGGACAAGATAAAGGTGGGAGATATAGTCAAATCAATCTCTGCAGAAGCAGGCATCCCCGAGCGCAAAATAAGCAACATTGCGCTTTTTGATAAGTTCAGTTTTATAGAAGTCCCGGCTGACCTTGCAGACAGGGTTATAAGCGCCATCAACGACAGCATCATAAAAGGGAGAAAGGTCAGAATCCAGCCGGCAAGGAAAAGGGAGAGGAGATAATTAACTTAAGAGGAAGTGATGAGAAAATATCTGCAGATATGCGCGGTTGGAATTGTTTTCTCAGTATTGACCGGTATTTTTTTCGTAAAGCTCAGCCTTTCGGATGCTCAGTCAATTATATTTGATTTTGACGGCAAGATTAACAGCAGCGGCGTCGCCGCGCCGTGGGAGTTAAAAGAGAAGTCAGGCAACGCTGACGTAAAGATTATCTCTGACAGCAGCGAGAAGGTTATTCAGCTTAAGTGTGATGACGCCTCTTTTTCGTTAGGAAGAGAGGTTAAAGTTGATGTGAAGAATTATCCTTATGTCACATGGAAGTGGAAGGTTTTAAAGCTGCCCCCCAAAGGCGATGTCCGCAAAGATAAAACAAATGATCAAGTCCTCCAGCTTCTTGTGGCGTTTGAAGGCCGAAAAATACTCAGTTATATATGGGACTCAAATGCGCCTGAAGGCACGGTAACAGAGGAATCTGTTGCGTGGCCTGTCAGCCTGAGAATAAAAATAATTACGGTAAAGTCAGGGGCTGCGGATATAGGCAAGTGGCTGACCATGACAAGAAATGTATATGATGATTACAGAAAATTCTTCAAAGAAGAGCCGCCTTATGTAAAAGGCGTCAGGGTTCAGACGAATTGCCAGCATACCGAGAGCATTGGAGAAGGATATTTCGGGAAGATTATATTGAGCAGGAATCTGGCTGTGGCAAGATAAGCGAGGGAAATCAGAGTGATGATTTCAGTATTGCACAACTATAGTAAAAAACCATATAATTCTGCATAAAATATATTGTCTGTCGAATTCTTATTTTGTAGAGCAGGATAGGGCAGGGCAAGGGTAGGATTTTGAAGGAACTGGTGTAAAGAGATTTGGGGGATGTGAAATGTATTTAACTTTGCCTTAAAGACCTTTTAGAGGAGGTAAAAGAAAATGGCTGGTACGGTTAAAACAGAAGTATTCAATCAATTCGATAAATTGCCTCAAAAGGCACAACAGGAGGTAGCAGACTTTATCAAGTTTCTTGGCAGCCGCTATAAGGAAAAAACCACAGAGAAGAAAGCAAAAGTGTTAAAGCTTAAAGATGAAGCTTTTGTCGGGATGTGGAAAGAGAGAAAAGACATGCAGGACAGCGCCTTATGGGTAAGAAAAGTGAGGCGTAGCGAATGGGCTGACAGAGCATGAAACGTGTTATTATTGATACAGATATTCTGATAGACATCGGTCGCAATGTAGCAAAGGCTGTTTCATTTCTGGACAAAACAGAGAAAGAATTTACTCCGATAATCAGTGTTGTCACACAAATGGAATTAATAGTCGGTTGCGGAAACAAAAGGGAATTAACCGTGCTGGATAAGTTTGTCGGCAGATTTAATATTGAAGGCATGGATGAATCAATTGGCGGTAAGGCGGTGGAACTGCTTCATAAATATCGTCTGAGTCATGGCCTGCTGATTGCTGATGCCTTGATAGCAGCAACAGCCATTATTAAAGGGGCGCCTTTAGCTACAAAAAATCGAAGTGATTATCGGTTCATCGATGAATTAGATATGATTTCTTATGAATAGTGAGAAGACAGGGCAAAGATATATTTTGAAGGAAGCGGAGTAAAGTGATTTGGGAGATGTGAAATGTGGCTAAAAGATAAATGCATAAATGCAAGACCTGACCCCATTTATTTTTGAGAGGTGGAAAAATGACTGGAAGACAAGAAAAAACAAGGTTAAGAGATGTCCATTATGCGGCGGAGAGATGCACGACGGTATGACCACAATTCCATTTCTTATTAGTGAGAAGGTTGTGGTTATCAAGGATGTGCCTGCTGAAATCTGTTCAGACTGCGGCGAGGCATATATGAAGAGCAGTGTTGTGGATAAGGTTGAATCTGTTCTTGATAAATTGGATGAGCTTCGTTCAGAAATGTCGGTCGTCCACTACGAAGTTGCATAAAACTCATAACTCATAAACTTTTACGATAGGGAGAAAGTTTTATGAACAGAAATAAGCTCAAATTCTCATCAGCGCTCATAATAATTTCAATCCTTATGGCTTTATTTATAGTTATTGATTGCCGGAAATAGATGCACATTCCTGAACCATCCAAATCAAAAAATGTGCATTCTAATATAAATTCAGAGCGGCATCAATAAAATCTTCATTTAACAATAACCCCATCACAACACTATATAGTGGTCACAGCACTCCACGGACACAAAATATAGACACCCCTTAATTTTATTCATTTTTTTCTTGACAAGCCCTCCCTTAACCCCTATATTAGTGGTAAAAAGTGGTAGAAGGTGGAGGGAAGATGCCTTCTTTTTCGGGAAAATATTATTATACAGTAGATCCAAAGGGCAGAATCATCATACCCGCGCCCTTCAGGGAAATCATTTCCGCCAACTACAACCCGAAACTTTATATCGTCAATGCTGCGTTTGACAAGTGCCTTCATTTATACCCTCAAGAGGAATGGAACAGGCTTGAAGAAAGGGTGAGGGCCATGCCAAAGATGGATGAGGCCGTAAAGTTTTTTATGAGAAAGGTTATCGCATCCGCTGTTGAGATTGAACTGGATAAGCAGGGGAGAGTGCTTATTCCTGTTGCTCACAGAGAGGACTCAGGCATAAACGGAGAAATAGTCGTTGTCGGGCAGATAGACAAGATAGAACTCTGGGACAGGAAAGAATGGGATGCGATGGTGGACCCTGCGAAGATAGACAAAAAAGCTGTTGAACAAAGACTTGTAAGCTACGGGCTTTAGAGGCGGTGAATGTGGAGGGTATTCATCCCGTTAGAGATAAATCTCTAAGCGGGATTCATCTCCCTGTGATGTTAAGGGAGGTGGTTATGTTGCTGAAACCAGTATCAGGGGGAGTATATGTTGATGCAACAGTCGGGCTTGGCGGTCACGCAGAAGAAATACTCAAGCATATCGGCAATGGAAGGCTTCTCGGCATTGACAGGGATGAAGAGGCTCTGGATATGGCAATGAAAAGAATTTCCGATAACAGGTTTATTGTTAAGAAGGGGAAATTTTCCGATATCAGCAGGCTAACCGCCGAAGCAGGCATTTCAGAAGCAGACGGGATTTTATTGGACCTCGGCACATCCATGTTTCATCTCAAGACAGCTGAGAGGGGGTTCAGTTTCATGTCAGGAGAACCGCTTGATATGAGAATGGACAGGGAGCAGGAAATTACGGCAGCTCACATTGTTAATAAATATCCCGAAAAAGAAATAAACAGGATTTTATGGGAATACGGAGAAGAAAGACTCTCACGGAAAATAGCAAGGGCAGTCATTGATTACAGGGCAAAAAAGAAGATAGATACCTGCGCTGAACTGTCGGATATTGTTTACAAGGTTTACAGGCAAAGAGGAAAGCATCATCCTGCGACAAAGACCTTTCAGGCATTGAGGATTGCCGTGAATGATGAACTCAATGAGCTCAGCAAAGGGCTTAATGGGGCGGCAGGCCTTCTTAAGAGCGGAGGCAGGCTGTGCGTTATCTCATATCATTCGCTTGAAGACAGGATAGTAAAGAACTTTATAAGGGATGAACATAAGCAGGGCGGATTAAGGATGTTAACAAAAAAACCCATGACCCCTTCAGACGAAGAAATAAGATTTAATCCGTCTGCGAGGAGCGCGAAATTAAGAGGGGCGGAAAAAATATGACTCATATGAACCGGGGCAGTATTTTTTCTTTTTTCATTGTCCCCCTGTCCATAGCTCTTATTTTGTTCGGCATCTTCTCAATTGTCTGGCTGAGGTCAAGCGTGCGGACAGTAGAGTACAGCATCTCTGCTCTGGACCATAAAAGGATGGAAACTCTCAGAGAGAGAAAAACACTTATGGCAGAGAAGGCGAGCCTTCTGTCCATTCAGAGCGTTAAAAACAAGGGAAGCGGAAAACTTGCGCTGGTTTTTCCCGACAGGGTAAAAGTGGTCTATGTAAAAAGGGACGGGAAGAACACCCCGTTCAAGGCATCTTTGGAGGGAAGGCAGTTATCAGGGCCTTAACCTGTAAAACAAGAAAGGATGAATGAGAAAGAGAGCGATAATTCTTAATACCGCAATAATCTTTGGTTTTGTTGCGGTATTTTTGCGTCTTGTGGATCTGATGGTGCTTAACCACGGCAGGTTTTCCGAGAGGGCAAAGATACAGCAGCTCAAACAAGAGGACATACAGGTGAGGCGCGGATTTATATTTGACAGAAGGGGAAGGGAACTCGGAGTGAATATTGAAGTGGAATCTTTGTTTTGCGATCCTGCGGCAATGGTTTCTCCTAAGACCGCGGCATACGATGTCTCGGAAGTTATAGGGAAAAAGCCTGAGGCAATGCTTGCAAAGTTTTCCTCCAAAGGCCGATTTGTATGGGTGGAAAGAAAGCTTAATCACGAAACATCGGAGAAGATAAAAAAGATGGACATAAAGGGGCTTGGGTTTGTGCCTGACGCAAAGAGATTTTATCCGAAGGGCAAGCTCGCTTCTCATGTTATCGGAGCCGTGGGCATTGATAATCAGGCTCTTGAAGGCGTTGAATTGAAATACAATAAATTTTTAAAAACACCCGGAGGGAAAATCCTTGTTACGAGGGATGCAAGAGGCAGAACGCTTTCTACAGGCGTGGATATAGAGTCCAAAGGCAATAATGTATTTTTGACAATAGACGAGGGGCTTCAGTATATAGCTGAAAAAGAGATTGACAATGCAATGACGCAATGGCGGGCATCTGCGGCAACAGTAATAATGATGGACCCCTTCACGGGCGAGATACTAGCGTTTGCAAACAGGCCTGCCTATGATCCAAATTCCGCGGCATATGCAAAGGACTTTGAAAAAAGAAACAGGGCCATAACAGATTGTTATGAGCCGGGCTCAACATTCAAGATAATTGTCGGCTCCGCTGCTATTGAGGAGGGGATTGTAAAGCTGGACACAAAATTTGACTGCAGCAAGGGAGCCGTCTCAGTGGGTGGTGCTGTTATTCATGACGCGCATAAACACGGCGTACTCACATTCAAAGAGGTTATACAGAAGTCTTCAAATGTCGGCAGCACCATGATAGGCATGCAGCTTGGGAAGGAAAAGGTATATAAGTATGCAAAGCTTTTTGGTTTCGGAGAAAAGACAGGCATAGACCTGCCCGGCGAGGTATCAGGCTGGATACGGCTGCCTCAAAAGTGGTCAGCCGGTTCCATAGGAGCAATATCCATAGGGCAGGAAGTTGCAGTTACGCCTCTTCAGATTCTGAGGGCTTATTCGGCGATAGCGAATGGAGGCGTTCTTGTTACGCCCCATGTGGTGTCAGAGATACGGTCTCCGGATGATGTCCCTGTGTATTCATTCAACTCCAAGGGAAACAAGAGGGCTATCTCAAAAAAAACAGCAGAAATATTCAAGGATATATTGAAGACAGTTGCAGAGGAAGGCGGCACAGGCAAAAGCGCTTCTGTTGACGGCAATAGCGTTGCGGGCAAAACAGGGACAGCGCAGATTATAGACCCGAGGACCAAGAGATATTCAAAGGAAAAATATGTTGGTTCATTCGTGGGATTCGTTCCCGCGGATAATCCGATGATAGCGATGATAGTAGTTATTTATGAGCCGAAGGGGCAGATTTACGGAGGGGTCATAGCGGCTCCTGTGTTCAAGGAGATTGCAAAACAATCGCTCTCGTACCTGAATGTGCCGAGAGAAGATGTCGGAGAAAAGAATATTTTGGTTGTTGAGAGGAGATAAGGTTGAAACTGAGTGTCAGAGTATCAGAGACTTTGACTCTCTGACCCTTTGACCCTTTGATACTTTTTTAAAATAGATGAACTTAAAGATGCTTATAAAGGATATGGAGATAAAAGAGATGACCAGTCCGCCAGCGGCGGATGATGTTGAGGTGGCGGGGATCGCCTATGACTCGAGGAAGGTCAGGCAAGGCTATGTCTTTGTTGCCGCAAAAGGCGAGCGTGTTGACGGCCATGATTTTATCAGCGAGGCAGTTAAGAAAGGCGCAGTCGCGGTGGTTTATGAAGAGGAAAAAACAGCAACCGATTCACCGATTCCCGTATTCATCAAAGTCGCTGACAGCAGGAAGGCTCTTGCGTGCCTATCCAATAATTTTTACGAAAGGCCGTCTGACAAGTTGACTGTTATAGGTATAACCGGAACCAACGGAAAGACAACGGCAACATATCTTATAAAGTCAGTCCTTGAGGCATGGGGGGAAAATGTGGGGCTTATAGGCACCATCAATTATCTTGTGAAGGACAGGCATTATGACGCCCCTCATACCACGCCTGAGGCGCTTGAGTTTCAGGCTGTATTGAACGAAATGGTTTCAGCAGGGTGCACTCATGTTGTGACAGAAGTGTCATCCCATGCTCTTGCGCAGAAGCGGGTGGACTATACGGGGTTCAGCATTGCAGTTTTCACAAATCTTACAAGAGACCATCTGGATTTTCATATAACAATGGAAGACTATTTCAGGGCAAAGGAAAGGCTGTTTAAAGAGCTTCTTTTGAAAGACGGGACGTCTGTAATAAATTTTGACGATATTTACGGAAGAGAATTGATATCTGAATTGAGGAATTCAAAAGTTGGAAATTTGATTACATACGGCATTGAAGCAGGAGCGGATATTGCTGCGGCGAATATTAAAAACTCATTTGACGGGCTTGTGTTTGATATTAATTTCAACGGCAGGACCTACAATATTCAGTCTCCGCTTGTAGGCACGCACAATGTTTATAACATACTCTCTGCTGTCGGCGCTGCTGTTAGCCTGAATGTGCCGTGGGAAGCGGTAATAAGCGGAATAAAGAAGATGGTTTCTGTAAAGGGAAGATTTGAAAAGGTTGACCTCGGGCAGAATTTTCTCTGTATAGTTGACTATGCTCACACAGAAGATGCGCTTGAAAGGCTGATATGCGCTGCCAGAGAACTTATAGAGGGTCAGGGGAAAATCATTACTGTTTTTGGCTGCGGCGGCAACAGGGACAGGGGAAAGAGGCCGCAAATGGCAGCGATAGCAACAAAACTGAGCGATTATATAGTGATAACCTCTGATAACCCCCGCAGCGAAGAACCGATGGAGATAATAAAAGAGATAGAGAAGGGCGCAGTGAGGATGAATTATACAATTGAACCTGACAGGGAGAAGGCTATTCAGAAGGCAGTGGAGACCGCAGAAAAGGGCGACATACTGCTTATTGCAGGCAAGGGGCACGAGGATTATCAGGAGATAAAGGGCGCAAGGCATAAATTCAGCGACAGGGGGACAGCAGAGAAAGCTATAAAGGAGAAACTTAAAGAGGATACAAGATACAGGATGCAGGATAAAAAACATGAATCATGAATCATGAATCATGCATCAGATTTTTTAGAGAGGTTATGGCGAATTTGACGATAGAAGAAATTATCAATGCAACAGGCGGTCGTATTGTCTATAAAAACGGCAACTCCCATCCGTTTACAGGCGTATCCATAGATTCGCGGACAATTGGAGAGGGAGAGATATTCGTAGCATTGCGCGGCGCAAGATTTGACGGGCACGATTTTATTTATAAGGCGCTTGAAAAAGGAAGTGGAGCGCTGGTGAATTTCCCTCCTGCAGAGCACCTGAAAGGCAAGGCAATAATATATGTGAAAAACACCCTCAGCGCCTTACAGGATATCGCGCGTTATGTCCGCATGAGAAGCAATATTCCTGTCATAGGCATAACAGGGACCAACGGAAAGACGACGACAAAGGAACTGATAGCTTCAATCCTGAGCGCAAAATACAGGGTTCACAAAAATACAGGCAATCTCAATAATCAGATAGGCCTTCCTTTGAGCCTTATAAAACTCAGAACCGGTGATGAGGTAATCGTTCTTGAAATGGGCGCAAGCTTTCCCGGAGACATAAGAGAACTTTGCGGTATTGCAGCGCCTGATTGCGGAGTTGTGACAAATATAGGGCCTGGACATCTTGAAGGTTTCGGAAGCCTTGAGGCAGTCAGAGCCGCAAAACTTGAGCTTCTTGACGCCGTGAAGAAAGTTGCGGTAAACGCTGACGACACTTTTCTTATGCAGGGAGTTTCAGGGTATCAGGGAGAAATTATTACATTCGGCATAAAAAATAAAGCTGATGTTTTCGCAAAGGATATCAGGTTGACTGATAGAGGCTCTGATTTCTTACTCTGCTTCGGTGACGGGAACTGCATAGAGATAAATCTTAATATCCCCGGAGCTTTTAACATTTATAATGCGCTTGCCGCAGCAGCAGTGGGACAGGTTTTTAATATGGGTCTTCTTGATATAAAAGCAGGCATTGAATCTTTTAAAGGCGTGCCCATGAGGCTTGAGATTAAGAAATTGTTAGGAGCAACGGTTATAAGCGATGTCTATAACGCAAACCCCTCGTCAATGGAAGAGGCAATAAAAGAACTTGTCAGGCTTAAGAAAGAAAGGGCTATAGCTGTTCTCGGAGACATGCTTGAGCTTGGGGCATATTCTGAAGAGGCGCACAGAAAAGTTGGAGAATGGATGTCAGTGCTTCCGGTAGACGTATTTATCGGCGTCGGACCCTTGATGGCAATAGCGCATTCAGAGTTTGTTAAAACAGGAAGGCTGTCGTTCAGCGTTTCTGATGCGGAAGAAGCGGGAAAGATACTGGCGGGGCTGTGCAGGGAAGGCGATACGATTGTAGTAAAGGGTTCAAGGGGAATGAGAATGGAAAAAGTCCTGGAGATAAACGGAGGGACAGGAAATGCTTTATAGCCTGCTATATAGCTTGCATGAATGGTTTTTCCCATTCAATGTTTTTAGATATATAACGTTCAGGAGTGCGCTTGCGGTTCTTACAGCGATGCTTATTGCATTCATAATCGGGCCTGAGGTTATAAAAAGGCTCAGGAAGTTCAGCGTAACTCAGCAGGTCAGGGATGACGGGCCGCAGACGCATCTGGGCAAGGCAGGAACACCCACTATGGGCGGAGTCTTAATAATAATATCCATACTTACAACTGTTCTTCTGTGGGGCGACCTTGCCAATAAATATATATTGACAATGATTTTTTCTCTCGTAGGTTTTGGAGCAATAGGATTTATTGATGATTATCTGAAGGTTGTAAAGAGAAATCCCAAGGGGCTGCGCGGCTATTACAAATTCGGAGCGCAGGTGCTTCTTGCATTAGCGATAAGCATGTTCCTTTACATGAACCCTAAAGACCCTTATAACGATGTCCTGAGCATCCCATTTTTCAAAAAATGGCTTTTTGACCTCGGATGGTTTTATGTGCCTTTCTCAATTATTGTTATCGTAGGGTCCTCAAATGCAGTCAATCTCACGGACGGCATAGACGGCCTTGCCGTGGGCCTTGTGGGGATTTCAGTTCTTGCTACAGGAATCCTTGTTTATATATCGGGCAACTTGAAGTTTTCACAATACCTTCAGGTTCTTTATATTCCCGGCACCGGGGAGCTGACTGTTTTTTGCGGTGCCATTCTCGGGGCCTCTCTCGGTTTCCTCTGGTATAACTCATATCCGGCGGACGTGTTTATGGGAGACGTCGGCTCTCTCTCTCTTGGCGGAGCGCTCGGAACGCTTGCCGTAATAACAAAACAGGAGATAGTGCTTGCGGTTGTGGGAGGAATTTTTGTCATAGAGACGCTCTCGGTTGTGTTTCAGGTTGCGTCTTTCAAACTCACGGGAAAGAGAGTGTTCAGAATGGCTCCGATACATCATCACTTTGAACTCAAGGGATGGCCTGAGCCGAAAGTGATAGTCAGATTCTGGATAGTCGGAATAATGCTGGCTCTTTTGAGCCTTGCAACGTTAAAGCTGAGGTGAAAATGGAATTCAAAATTCAAAAATCAAAATTCAAAATTACAATTCAAAATTTTAAAATCTTCTTTATTTTTGCATTTTTAATTTTAAATTTTGCATTTTTGGCCGTTGCGGCATCTGCTGATGAAATTTCCTCAAAGGCTGCGGTTGTCATGGAGGCTTCAACAGGCAGGGTGTTGTTTGCGAAAAATCCAAACCTAAGACTGCCTCCTGCAAGCACAACTAAACTTGTGACAGCCATGGTCGTCCTTGACAGGGCTGACATGAGCGATACAGTGACAATCAGCGAGGCGGCGGCAAAGGTCCCCTCGCTTAAAGAGACAAAGCTGAAGGCAGGAGAAACCCTGACTGTGGAAACCCTGCTTTATGCAGCTCTTATAAGGTCGGCAAATGACGCTGCTTTTGCCCTTGCAGAGGTTGTTGCGGGCTCGGAGAAGAAATTTGTGCAGCTAATGAATAAAAAGGCTGTTGCAATAGGGGCATATAATACAAGGTTTATAAATACTACAGGACTTCCGGGGAAAGGCCAGCATACAACAGCTTATGACCTCTCTAAGATAATGAGGCATGCGCTTAAATATCCTGTGATACGAGAGATTTTAGGCAAAAAAGAGGCTGAGATATCTACGGAACAGGGCAGGACCATAGCCCTTGAGAACACTAACAGGCTTCTGTGGTCTGACAATGGCGCAGTCGGTGGAAAGACGGGATATACGAAAGCGGCGAGGCATTGTTTTGTGTATGCCGGCGAAAAAGAAGGCGGAATGGTGATAGTTGCTATTCTGGGAGCGCAGAGCAGAGAGACTTTGTGGAATGAGGCGGAGCGGTTAGAAACAAAAGGCTTTGCTGTTATTGCAAGCAATGAACAGCCTGTTGTTTATTTCACAAAAGCGGATTATCAGAAAAGTTCTCGCCGCGGGCGAACTGCCGAGGCGACAAAGTCAAAAAATAAAAATTTAAAGTTAAAGGCATATTCAAAAAATAATAAAACAAAATCAGACAGGGTTTTATCAAAGAAGAAGACTAACAGGGCAAGGCCTGATAAAGAAGAAGATGCTGTTCCTGCGGAGGAAGGTAAAAAAACAAAAAATAAAGGGATTATTAGAAACGTGGCGTATGGAACTAAAGAATAAGAATATACTTGTTTTCGGCCTTGCGGAGAGCGGAGCCGGCGCTTCAAATCTGCTTGCGCATTTTGGAGCAAAGGTAACGGTTACTGACAGCAAGCCGAAAGAAGCGCTAATGAAATATGTTGAGAGGCTTTTGCCTACAATAAGGCTTAGTCTCGGCGGGCATCCTGACGGCATCCTGCAGGGTGTGGATATGATAGTGCTGAGTCCGGGCGTGCCGTCGGACATTGCTCCGTTAAAGAAGGCAAGGGAGATGGGGATAAGAATTATCGGTGAACTTGAACTTGCGTATCAGGCAACTCAGGGATTAGGGGTTAGGGGTCAGGGGTTGGCAAAAGAAACAACTCCAATCCCTAATCCCCAATCCCCAATTCCCTTTCTGGCAATAACAGGCACAAACGGAAAATCAACCACTACAACGCTGTTAAATGAGATGCTGAATAAAGGCGGTTTCAGGACAGTCATGGGAGGGAATATAGGGAATGCGCTCACAGAGGAACTTAACAAGTTGAAAGTTAAAAGTGAAAAATTAAAAGTTGATTTCATCGTCGCTGAGGTGTCAAGTTTTCAGCTTGAGGCAATAGAGACATTCAGGCCTGCAGGCGCAGCTATACTCAATATCACGCCTGACCATATGGACAGATATCATTCAATGGAGAATTACAAGGATGCTAAGGCGCGGATATTCGCAAATCATGGGGAAGGAGATTACCTTGTCC
Organism: Nitrospiraceae bacterium; assembly: GCA_003599795.1. Lineage (GTDB taxonomy): Bacteria > Nitrospirota > Thermodesulfovibrionia > Thermodesulfovibrionales > UBA1546 > UBA1546. The sequence continues at coordinate 30,079 of QZJQ01000007.1, read as the reverse complement.
TTAATGCGGATGACAGGGAAACAATGAGATTATACGATTCAAGATTCAAGATTCAAGATTCAAGATTACCTGACGTATATTTCTTCAGCCGTAAAAAAGAAGTAAACGGAATTTATTCCAAGGACGGAGTTATTTATTCTAACTTCAATTCTTCGCTTTTAACCCTTAACTCTCAACTTCTGCGCGCTGATGAAATAAAAATTAAAGGGGTTCACAACCTGGAGAATGCCATGGCTGCTTCGGCCATGGCTCTCCTTGCAGGATGTCCGTCAGAGGCAGTAGTGAAAGTCTTAAAAGAGTTTGAAGGGCTGGAACACCGCCTTGAACTTGTCAGGGAATTTGAGGGAGTTGATTACATCAATGACTCAAAAGGCACGAATGTGGATGCGGTTGTGAAGTCGCTTGAGAGTTTCTCAGTACCGGTCATTTTAATTGCCGGCGGAAGGGACAAGGACGGAGATTTTTCTCTCCTGAGCCCTCTCGTAAAAAGCAGGGTAAAAAAACTTGTTCTCATCGGAGAGGCAAGAGAAAAGATAAAGGAAGTTCTCGGCGGGCTGACAGAGACTGTTTTTGCGGACAGCCTGAGAGAAGCAGTAATGATTTCCGGAAAAGCGGCGTCAAAAGGCGATGTTGTGCTTCTCTCTCCCGCGTGCGCGAGTTTTGATATGTTCAAGGATTACAAAGACAGGGGAGAGCAGTTTAAAAAGATTGTGAGGGATTTGTACTGAGATGAATAAAACGTATGACAGGTGGCTTTTGTTAATCACGTTTTTTTTGCTGGGACTGGGTGCGCTCATGATATACAGTTCAACGGCAGTTGTATCCCCTGCGATGTTAAAAAAAGATGTGACGCAGTTTTTTTATTTTAAGAGGCATCTGTTTACAATGCTGCTCGGATTTGCTGTGATGTTTGCCGCTTACAGATTGAGGCCTGAGATGCTAAAGAAGGCAGCCCTGCCTTTGCTTGTGTTTTCCTTTCTGCTTCTTGTCCTTGTCTTTGTTCCGGGAATGGGAATATCGGCAGGAGGAGCAAAAAGATGGCTGAAGCTTTGGCCCTCAACCTTTCAGCCCTCGGAGCTGGTAAAGCTTTCAATGGTTATATTCCTTGCTAAATATATGTCATCGTATAATTACAGGACAGACAGCTTTGCCTCTTTTATAAAGCCTGTCGCAATTATGGCGGTGTTTCAGGTTATATTCCTTAAACAGCCTGACTTTGGAGCTGCCATAAGCCTCGGCATAATTACGCTTGCCATGTTGTTTTTTTCAGGCATGAAATTGCGGTATTTATTATCCATTGCAATATTTGCGCTCCCGGTAGTGGTGAAACTTATAAGAGAGCCTTACAGGTGGAAACGTGTCACGTCTTTTCTTAATCCGTGGGATGACCCTCAGGGAAGCGGCTTTCAGCTTATACAATCCTTTATTGCCCTTGGCAGCGGAGGCATTAATGGAGTGGGCCTTGGCGAGAGCAAGCAGAAGCTGTTGTTCCTGCCTGAAACCCATACGGATTTTATTTTTTCGCTCGTAGGCGAAGAACTCGGGCTGATAGGCGCGGGAGTGATTGTTTTGCTGTTTGTGATGTTGTTTGTGAGGGGAATTGCCGTTACTAACAGGGCCAGAGACAGCTTTGTGTATTATCTGTCCTTCGGCCTTTCAATAATGATTGCGCTTCAGGCGCTGATAAATTTCTCTGTTGTAACAGGGATGATTCCGACAAAGGGGCTTCCGCTTCCGTTTATAAGTTACGGGGGGTCGTCTCTGCTCGTGAATATGGCGGCAGTCGGCATTCTGCTTAATCTTTCAAAAGGAGAAGACAGCAGAAGAGTTTTTGACAGGACAAAAGAACTGGTAATGAGGAAAAAAGCATTGAGGGCGGTATATGGCACAAAGAATTAAGGGTCAAAAGGGGTCAAGGGGTCAAGGGGTCAAGGAATCAAAGAAAAACAGTATCAAAGTATCAGAGTATCAAAGTGTAGAAGACGCTGACACTTTGACGCTCGGACTCTTGGATTTTCTCTCGAACCCGCGAACCCTCGAACCCTACTTTGTTGCAGAGGATGTTGTATGCGTGTGATTATCGCAGGAGGAGGCACCGGCGGGCACATTTTCCCGGGCGTAGCCATAGCAGAGGAATTGAAAAGAAGAGAGGAAAAAACAGAAGTGATATTCATAGGCACGGAACACGGGATTGAGGCCAGGATTATTCCGCGTGAGGGGTATCCGATAAAATTTCTGCGGGCAGAAGGCTTTGTCGGCGTATCTCTGTTAAGGAAGGTCAAAGCGTTATGGAAGATGCTGTTCTCAATTGTTGACTCTTACGGAATTCTTAAGGCAGTATCTCCCGATATTGTAATAGGGGTTGGAGGCTATGCGTCTGTGGGCCCTGTGCTTACGGCATCCATTATGTCAATCCCTTCAATGATAGTGGAGCAAAATTCAGTGCCGGGGCTTGCCAATAAACTGCTTGGAAAATTTGCGGGAGCCGTGGGGGTAACGTATCAGGAAAGCATATCGTTTTTCCCGAGGGCCAAGACATTCTTTACAGGGAACCCTATCAGGACGCGCATTTTAACCGGAAACAGGGACGCTGCCTATGACATCTTTTCACTGGACAGGAGTAAGTTTACGCTGTTTGTCTTTGGCGGCAGTTCCGGGGCAAGGAACATAAACCGCGCAGTGGTAGATTCCTTTAATCATATGCTGGACCTAAAAGACAAAATACAATTTCTGCACCAGACAGGCGACAGGGACTATGAGCTCGTAAGGGAGTCCTACAGGAAGTGGGGATTCAGCGGCACGGTGGCGCCTTTTATATACCAAATGGCAGAGGCGTACGCGGTTGCAGACATAATGATATCAAGAGCTGGAGCGACAACCCTCGCTGAACTCACAGCCGTCGGCAAGCCGGCAATCTTAATCCCGTATCCCTATGCAGCAGGACGTCATCAGGAGCTTAACGCCGGGAAGCTGCTTGAACTTAAGGCGTCAAAAATGATACTGGACCAGGCCTTAACAGGAGAAATCCTGGCGGAAAATATAAGAGAGCTTTATGAGAACAAAGAGTTAAGGCATGAAATGGAAAGGCAAAGCAGATCAGTCGGCAGGCCGGATGCTGCCCATAAAATAGTTGATATTGCGATGAGCCTTATGAGGAAAGATAAAAATGCAAAATGAAAAATTCAAAATTAATGACTTCATCATCTTTGAATTTTTACTTTTAAATTTTAAATTTAGCTGGAGCGAAAATGTTTGAGCAATACAGGATAATCCACTTTGTAGGCATCGGAGGAATAGGGATGAGCGGCATAGCAGAGGTCCTTCATAATCTCGGCTATGAAGTCACAGGCTCGGATGTTAAGGAGTCTGATACTACAAACAGGCTTGGCAGTCTCGGCATAAAGGTATATATCGGGCACAGAGCGGAAAATGTTGATGACGCCCATGTTGTGGTTATATCTTCCGCTGTTTCCAATGACAATGCCGAGGTGGTTGAGGCAAAGAGAAAATCAATACCTGTAATCCCGAGAGCCGAGATGCTCGCTGAACTCGCAAGAATGAAATACGGGATTCTAATTGCAGGAGCGCACGGCAAAACAACAACAACTTCTTTAATTGCAACAGTGATTGCAAGCAGCGGCCTGGACCCAACGGTTGTTATCGGAGGAAAACTCAGGGCCACGGGTAGCAATGCAAGATTGGGGCAGGGAGATTTCCTTGTGGCCGAGGCTGACGAAAGCGACGGTTCATTCCTAAGGCTTTCTCCGACCCTTGCGGTTGTGACAAATATAGACAGGGAACACATGGATTTTTTTAAAAAAATGGATTCATTAAGGGATGCTTTTCTGTCGTTTATAAATAAGGTTCCGTTTTACGGGGTGTCAATAATATGCATTGAAAATGAGGAACTTCGTAAACTTCTGCCTTATGTGCACGGAAGATATATAACGTACGGGCTCTCGCCTGACGCTGACGTTTATGCAGATGATATAAGAAAAGGGTTTATGACAATGAGTTTTAATGTCGTGTATAAGGGAGAAAACCTCGGCAATTTCAGCCTGCCTGTGCCCGGCATGCACAATATTCTCAACAGCCTCGCGGCAATAGTTGTTGCAAGGGAATTGAAGATAGATACAGGCGTAATAAAAGAGGCCCTGAAAAAATTCAGCGGTATACAGAGGAGATTTGAATTAAAAGGCGAGGAAAAGGGGATAAAAATTTTTGATGACTACGGGCATCATCCCACTGAAATAAAAGCCACTCTGAAAGCGGCGAAGGACGGGCTTCTTACCAAGCAGGCCCCGGTATTATCGGGAAGATTGGTTGTTATATTCCAGCCTCACAGATATACGAGAACCAAAGACCTCATGGATGAGTTTGCATCCTGTTTTTCTGAAGCTGATATTCTTTGTTTGACAGACGTATATTCAGCAGGTGAAAAGCCGATAAACGGCATTGATTCCACGGCCCTGCTTGACCGCATCAAAAAGACCGGGCATAAGGATGCCTCTTATTTCCCCGACAGGGAGAAACTAATAGAAAATCTTCTTATGAGATTGAAAAGCGGAGACGTGCTTCTCACACTCGGCGCAGGAGATGTCTGGAAACTCGGGGAAGAGATATTAAAGAGAATAAAGGACTGGGGCGATGGCAACTAAAAAGCAAACTGTAGTGGATGAGCGTCTGTGGCAGAAGATGGTTTCTTCCCTGGAAGTTCATGGCGAGGTGAAGTTCAAGGAGCCCATGAAGGCGCATACATATCTCCAGATAGGCGGCGAGGCAGACGTCTTCACATGCCCGCAGGACACGGTGTCTCTGGAAAACATTCTTACCGTGCTGAATGAAGAACGCATACCTTTTGTGACAGTTGGCGGAGGCACTAATATCCTTGTGAAAGACGGCGGGATATACGGAGTGGTTATTTCATTGAAGAATTTCAGGCGCAATGACATTGCAAAGGAAGAGAAGGATATGGTCCTGTTTTTTGCCGAGTCGGGAACTCCGCTTCAAAAACTTGTGAGTTTTTCAAGAGAAAACGGATACTCCGGCATTGAAGGCCTGGTAGGCATACCGGGCTCTGTCGGAGGCGCAATTGCGGGGAATGCAGGGGCCTTCGGCTATTCAATAAAGAATGCGCTTGTCTCTGTAAGATTAATGCACTCTGATAAGGGGATTTACGAGATGAGCGTCTCTGAACTCGGGCTTGAATACAGGGCGTCAATGCTGCCTGAAGGAGCTGTTATCCTGAGCGCAAACATGAGGCTGAGAAAGGAAGTGAAGGAGGATGTTGAAAAAAAGATAGATTCTTTTCTTAAGCAGAAACGCGAGACACAGCCTCTGTCAGAGATGTCTGCGGGCTGCGTATTTAAGAATCCCGGAGGCGCATCCGCAGGAAGGCTGATAGATGAAGCAGGCTGCAAGGGGATGCGGGTTGGAGATGCTGAAGTGAGCAGAGTGCATGCAAATTTTTTTATCAATAAAGGCCAAGCGAAGGCGTCAGATTTTTTGAAGCTTATGGATGAGGTGAAAAAAAAGGTAATGAAGGTTTTCGGCACAGAGCTTGAGACGGAGATAAGGATTGTGGGGAGAGATGAATAAAAAGGGTTTGAGGGTTAGAGGATTCAAGGGTTCGGGTGAAAGGTTGAATTGCTTGAACCCTGTTGAGAGGTTGCTATGTTAACAACTAAAAAGATAGGAGTCCTAATGGGCGGCGCATCCAGCGAGAGGGAGGTTTCGCTGAGAAGCGGAAGCGCGGTTTTCAAGGCCCTGAAAAAACTCGGCTATAATGCCGCTGCGATAGATGCGGGGCCCAACATATGCGAGGCGTTGAAAAAAGAGAAGATTGACATAGCGTTTCTTGTTCTTCACGGAGGATGGGGAGAAGACGGCTCTATACAGGGGCTTCTTGAAGTTATGGGAATTCCCTATACAGGATCTGATGTTATTTCCTCGGCTGTTGCAATGAACAAGGCGGCTTCAAAGAAAATATTTCTTTATCACAAGATTCCCGTGCCGCCGTTTACAGTCGTCAGTGAAAACTCGGAAACTCTCAACTCTTTCGCCTCAGGCGAACCCGCTCGAGGAGGGCAACTCTTAACTCCTAACTTTCCTCTGCCTTGGGTTGTCAAGCCTGTAAGTGAGGGGTCAAGCGTCGGAGTGAGCATAGTGAAAGACAAAGGACAGATAGAAAGCGATCTCAAGGCCGGATTCTCATGCGGCAGCGAGGTAATCATAGAAAAATACATAGAGGGCAGGGAAATCCATATAGGGATTCTCAATGACAGAGCGCTCGGAGGCGTTGAGGTAAAAACATCGCTTGAATTTTACAGCTATGAGGCAAAGTATACAGCCGGCCTAACTGAATATATACTCCCTCCTCAAATAGATGAGGCAGTGTATACGAAGGCAAAAGATATTGCGCTTTCTGCGAACAGGGCGCTCGGCTGTTCCGGCGCGACAAGGGTTGATTTGAGGATTGATAAAGGCGGAAATCCTTATGTGCTTGAAGTCAACACAATACCGGGCATGACTGAAACGAGCCTGCTGCCAAAGATTGCAAAGGAAGCAGGGCTTGATTTTCCCGCGCTCGCGGAGGAGATTCTTAAACATGCAATTGAAAGGCAGCAAAGGAAGCACAGATGAGGAATAACAGAAGGATAAATAAGCAGGGAGCGGCGCCAAAGGCTAAAAAACGGCGCTGCCTGCTTAAGTTATTTGCGTTGGTTTTGCTTATAACAGGCGCATACTGGGGCGCTAAATATGCCGTTGATACTGCGCGAAGGACGATGTTTCCGGTAAAAGAAATCGTGTTTTCAGGCAACAAACATATCTCTGACAGCGAGCTGAAGGCAATTATGGGAATTAACGGGAATGAAAGCCTTTTGGGATTATCGTCAGGAGAGCTTGAGGCAAGGCTTTTAAAATCACCGTGGATAAAGGCCGTCAGTTTCAGGAAGGATTTTCCGCATAAATTTACGGTCAGGATTGAGGAGTCCATGCCCTATGCTCTTCTTGAAATGAACGGCCGAACATTTTTTGTGGATGATAAGGGTAATATGCTTGAAGAATTAAAAGGAGAATCCATTCCTTTTTTGCCGGTAATTTCAGGAGACCCGTTCAAAAATGCCAGCGTCTTTCCTGATGTGCTGAGCCTTGTGAGAACCATGAAGGATAAGGGTTTTACCGCTCTGAAGGATCGCATAGAGATAATAATACCTCATGGAGCGAAACCGGAGGATATTTCCATGCAGGTTGACGGCATGCTCGTAAAAGTCGGGCACGGGGAATATGATGAAAAGCTTCAAAGGCTGCTTGAGCTTGAAGATGAGATAATGCGGAGGGGAATTCCTGTTGATTACATTGACCTTAGATTTGCAAACAAGGTCATAGTTAAACCTATTAACGAGGTCATAAGATGAGAATAAAAGATCCGCTCGGACGAAGAGGGAATATTGTAGTCGGGCTTGATGTCGGCACAACAAAGATATGCGCCATTGTTGCTGAGGTAAGGGGCGGCAAGACTGATATTATCGCAATAGGTTCAGCTCCTTCAACGGGCTTGAGAAAGGGCGTTGTTATAAATATAGAGTCTACGGTTGATTCAATAAAAAAAGCAATAAAAGACGCTGAGGCAATCGCCGGGATTGAAATAAAGTCTGTTTATGTCGGGATTGCCGGAGGCCATATAAAGGGTTTTGAAAGTTACGGGGCCGTAGGCATAAAAGGGAAAGAAGTAAAGTACCAGGATGTTGAACGCGCCATTGATTCTGCAAGCGTGGTTTATGTTCCGCTTGACAGAGAGGTTCTTCATGTAATCCCCACTGAATTCATACTTGACGGGCAGGATGGGATAAAAGACCCTGTTGGCATGGCCGGAGTAAGGCTTGAGGTTAAGGTTCATATAGTCACGGGCGCTGTCTCGTCTGTGCAGAACCTTCTTAAGTGCTGCGAAAGGGCAGGCATTGATGTAATTGATATTGTGCTTGAGCCCATCGCCTCTGCGGCTGCGGTGCTTACGGAAGACGAGAAAGACCTCGGAACAGCACTCGTTGATATAGGCGGAGGAACAACAGACATTGCAATATATAAAGACGGAAGCCTGAGGCACACAGCTGTTCTTGCGCTTGGCGGCAATCATTTTACGAATGATATAGGCATTGGCTTGAGAATCCCTGTGCAGGAGGCGGAGAGGATAAAGAAAAAATACGGCTGTGCAATTACAAGTATGATTGACGAAGCAGAGGAGATGGATGTTGCAGGCGCCGACAAACAGGTAAGAAAGATACCGAGGCGGTATATAGCAGAGATTATACAGCCGAGGTGTGAGGAGCTTACGGAACTGATAAAACGCGAGATAGAAAACAGCGCCGGGCTTGAACCCGGATTGTCCGGAGTTATACTGACAGGCGGCGCATCACTGCTTGCAGGGCTTGACAGGCTAATGGAGGCAAATCTGGGGCTTTCAGTGAGAATCGGAATGCCTGCCGGAATAGAGTCAAGCTGCGCTTTAAATTCGCCTCTCTTCCAGAGCAGTGTAAATAATCCGATGTATTCAACAGGCATAGGCCTTATTCTTCACGGCACGGACGGCGAAACTGTTCCGAATGCTTTCGGAATTAACGGAGAGATGTTTGGCGGGATATTTGACAGGATGACAGAATGGGTAAGAAATCTTTTCGGCGTTAATGGGCATGATTTAAGAGGGAAATCCGCCTTGGGCGGATCAATCAGGCAGAGGATATGAAAATGAACAAGTTAAGAGTTGAGAGTTATGAGTTAAGAGTTAAATTCTTTAGAATTTTTAATTTTCAACTTTCAACTTTTAACTTCTAACTATTAATTATAAAAAGGAGGAATTCATGTTTGAAATGGAGGAAGTGAGAGGGCAGGGAGCGAACATCAAGGTCATAGGAGTGGGAGGGGCCGGCGGCAATGCCGTAAATAACATGATAGCATCCAGCCTGCACGGAGTTGAATTCATAGCAGTTAATACCGACAGCCAGATACTTGAGACTTCGCTTGCCACTCTAAAGGTGCAGATAGGCATGGAGCTTACAAAGGGCCTCGGAGCAGGCTCAAACCCCGAGATAGGCCGTGAGGCAGCTCTTGAAGACAGGGATGCTGTTGCAGAGTCTATAAGAGGCGCTGACATGGTATTTATAACAGCGGGAATGGGCGGCGGAACAGGCACGGGCGCTTCTCCTGTTGTGGCAAACATTGCAAGGGAATTAGGCGCTCTGACAGTTGCCATTGTTACGAAACCGTTTTTCTATGAAGGAAGAAAAAGGGCCATCAATGCAGACATAGGGATGAAAGAACTTCAGAACAGTGTTGACGCCCTTATCGTTGTTCCAAATGACAGGATAGGGCTTGTCGTTGAAAAAGGCACGCCCATGCTAAAGTCATTTGCTGTTGCGAATGACGTACTCAGGCAGGCTGTTCAGGGAATATCAGATTTAATATTAATTCCCGGACTGATAAATCTTGACTTTGCCGATGTGAAGGCTGTAATGGCAGGCGCAGGAAGGGCTGTAATGGGCATAGGCGTTGGAAGAGGAGACGGAGGAGCGCTTGAGGCGGCACGAAAGGCCATATCAAACCCATTGCTTGAAGATTCTTCAACTGAAGGCGCAAAAGGGATTATTTTAAATATCACAGGAGGCCTCACCCTCTCGCAGAGTTCTGTTCAGGATGCCGCAGGATTTATCTATGACCTTGCGGATAATGAGGCAAATATAATATTCGGAGCAGTGATTAATCCTGACATTGAGGATGAGGTCAGGGTAACCGTGATTGCAACAGGTTTTGAGGAGAGAAAAGAGAAGGTAGAGCTTCCTCAGGTTAAAAAATGGACTCCTGTTAAAGAGCATGTTAGTTTTAAAGGTTCGGACAGGATTCTTGCGAAGAGCCTCACGCCTGATTATCCGGCATTGCCTTTGCCTCCAAGCTGTTCGGAGGACATACCGGCGCTCATGCCTTATGAGGATCCGCTTGACGTGCCTGCATTTATGAGGAAAACAGTTCAAAAAGTAATATAGTTGTTTCCCCCCAAAAGGGGCTTCCGTCCCCCCGGAAGCCCCTCTCCCCCCTCTTTTAAGTCAACATACGCGATATAAAAAGCCTTAATTCTCTCGAATCCTATATACTGTTTAATTATCGATAGACATGGCGCTTATATGTTAGAATTTCATTAACATTTTAAAACAGTCTCAGGAGAAAATATGATAGGCGTTATAGGCGGAAGCGGGGTTTACGAGATTGAGGGAGTTGTAATCAAGGAGGAGAAAAGAATCTCAACTCCTTTCGGCGAGCCGTCCGATTCTTACAGGATTGGCGAGATATCAGGGATAGAGGTCGCATTTCTTCCGAGGCACGGCTCTCCGCATCACATTGCACCACATAAGATTAACTACAGGGCGAATATATGGGGATTCAGAGAACTCGGCGCTGAAAGGATTATCTCCGTGAATGCGGTCGGAGGAATAAACTCCAAGCTTAAACCGGGTGATGTTGTCATTCTTAATCAGATTATTGACATGACAGAGGGCAGGGCGTCAACATTTTATGATGAAGAAGAAATCGTGCATGTGGACTTTACAGAGCCGTACTGTCCTGAACTGCGAACAGCATTACTCACGGCAGGCAAAAACGCAGGGATTGTGCTTAAAGAGAAAGCTGTTTATATATGTGTCAACGGCCCAAGGCTTGAAACTGCCGCGGAAATAAAGGCGTTTTCTATGCTCGGAGCTGATGTGGTTGGAATGACAGGCATGCCTGAGGCGTCTCTGGCAAGAGAGCTTGCGATATGTTTTTCAGGGATAGGTGTTGTCACAAATTTTGCTGCCGGTATTTCAGGCAACAGGCTTACCACAACTGAGGTTGTAAGGACAATGGCAGAATCCGCAGAAGCGGTGAAGGCTCTTTTAGAAAAGACATTTGTCAGAATCCCTCATACAAGGAACTGCATGTGCAAGGACGCACTTGGGAATGCAAAGATGTGATACTATATAAAATTCCCCATGAATACCATTCTTATAGTTGAAGACAGAGAATCAATGTCAGATATGCTTAATGAGACCCTCAAGGCTGAGGGCTACAGGACTATAACGGCAAAAGACGGGCCGGAAGGCATAAAAAAGATAAAAGAAAACAGGATTGACCTTGTCCTTACTGATTTGAAACTTCCCAGAAAAAACGGCATAGATGTATTAAAGGCTGCAAAGGAAGAAAATCCTTTAATGCCGGTAATTGTAATGACTGCTTTTGGCTCTGTTGAGACCGCTGTGCTTGCAATCAAAGAAGGCGCATTTGATTTTATTACAAAGCCTTTTGATACCGACCATCTTCTTGTGATTATGAAAAGGGCGCTTGAGACTCAGAGGCTTATGACAGAGAATATGCTCATGAAAGAGGAGTTTTCATCACAGCTCGGGCTGCCGAGGATAGTAGGGAAAAGCGAAAAGATAACGGAAGTCGCGCAGCAGATACAGAAGGTTGCGCCGAGCAAGACAACTGTGCTGATTCTCGGTGAAAGCGGCACAGGCAAGGAGTTGTTCGCAAGGGCCATTCATTATCTTAGCCCGAGAAAGGAATATCCGTTTGTCCCCATAAACTGTGCTGCCATACCAAGGGAACTTTTGGAGTCAGAGCTTTTCGGGCATGAAAGGGGAGCTTTTACAGGAGCTGATTTCAAGAAGCTTGGCAAATTTGAGCTGGCTGATAAGGGCACAATATTCCTCGATGAAATAGGCGAGATGGATACTGCGCTTCAGGCTAAACTGCTGAGGGCGCTTCAGGAGGGAGAAATAGAAAGGATTGGGGGACTGAAGGCGATAAAGATAGATGTAAGGGTTATAGCTGCAAGCAATAAGGACATTGAGAAGGCTGTTTCAGAAAAAACATTCAGGGAAGACCTTTACTACAGGCTGAGCGTGTTCCCTGTCAGGATTCCCCTGCTCAGGGAAAGAGCCGGGGATATTCCCATGCTTGCGGATTTTTTTCTTAACAAATACTGCTCTGAGCTCAAGACGCCTTTGAAGAGTATCTCTGCCGAAGCCCTTGAAATGATGGTTGAGTATCCGTGGAAAGGCAATGTCAGAGAGCTTGAAAATACAATAGAGCGGGCGATAATATTATGCGACGGGAAAGTGATAATGCCGGAACATATATCGCTGAGCCCTTTAGCCTTTGAATCATATATGAAGAATCTCCCGATGGACGGAGCCCTTGAGGATGCCGCGAAAGAGGCATTAAGGATTGCTGAAACGCAGAGGATAATAAAGGCGCTGAAAGAGACCAAGGGAAATAAAAGCAGGGCAGCGGAAATCCTGCAGGTGAGTTACAAAACGCTTTTAACAAAGATAAAAGAATATCATATAGAAGAATAGAATATCTAAAAAATACCGGAGGATTATAATGTCAGGACATTCCAAATGGTCTCAGATAAAACATAAAAAGGCTCATACCGACGCAAAAAGGGGCAGGGCCTTTACCAAGATTGTCAAAGAGATAGCGGTTGCGGCAAGGTTCGGAGGCGGCGACCCTGATGGCAATCCGAGATTGCGAACTGCAATGGAAAAGGCAAAAGAAGTCAATATGCCCCACGACAATATTAAAAGGGCTATCATGAAAGGCACAGGCGAACTTCCCGGCGTTACATATGAGGAAATCATGTATGAAGGGTACGGCCCTTCAGGTGTTGCCCTAATGATTGAGGTCATGACTGATAACAAAAACAGAACCGTCCCTGAAATAAGGCATATGATGGCAAAGCACGGCGGGAGCCTCGGCGAAACAGGATGTGTTTCATGGATGTTCGATAAAAAGGGTTATATTCTGGTTAATAAGGCGAAGGCAGCTGAAGACTCTGTAATGTCTGCTGCCCTTGATGCAGGAGCTGAGGACATGAGAAATGACTCTGACGAAGGAAACTTTGAGATAATAACAGCGCCGGAGGACTTCAATAATGTTAAGGCTGCTATTGAGAAGGCAAATATTCCGGTTGAGTCTGCTGAAATAACCATGCTTCCCAAAAATTATGTAGCGTTGGACGGAAAGGCGGCAGAGCAGATGATAAGGCTTATGGATGCGCTTGAGGACCATGACGATGTCCAGAATGTATATGCAAATTTTGATATTCCCGATGAAGCAGCAGAGAACATTAGTAAATGATTCAGGATAGTAATGCGTTCTTATTTTTTTCTGGACGGATTTTACATAAAAAAGTCCACGCTGCCCTGACATTAGGCCCGTTTGTAATATTAACTCTTGTTTGGTTATACTATGCAACTGCCGGAGTGTAAAAGTTTAAATTAAAATGAGGTTTGCGACATGAAAAATAAAGTTTATCTTATAGATGTTACAAACAGGGACGGCGTTCAGACATCCAGGATACTCCTGCCGAAGCTTTCCAAGACCATGCTTAACATCTATCTTGATGAGATGGGAGTGTATCAGAGCGAGATAGGCTTCCCTACGCTCAAGCATGAAGTGAATTATATAAACGGCAATCTTGAGCTTGTTAAGGCTGGCGCAATCAAGAGAATCCATCTTGAAGGCTGGTGCAGGGCAGTTCCTGAAGACATAAAACTCACATTCAAAAACTGTCCTGACATAAAACACCTTAATATCTCCATATCAACATCAGAGATAATGATACAAGGCAAATTCCAGGGCAGGAAAACATTTAAGGACATTCTGAAAACAACGGTTGAAGCCGTAAAACTCGCGAAAGAATCAGGGGCTGAAACCGTAGGGCTCAATGCCGAGGATGCATCAAGGACAGAGCTTGACAGGCTGATAGAGTTTGCAGCGGCCGGCAAGGAAGCCGGCGCTGACAGGTTCAGATACTGCGATACGCTCGGAGCCGACGATCCGATAACAATCTATGACAGGATAAAGGCGCTTGCGCTGTCTACAAAGTTTCCGATAGAGATGCACTGCCACAATGATCTCGGCATGGCAGAAGCGGTATCGGTGGCAGGTGCGCAGGCATCCATAGAAGGCGGTGTTGATGCTTATATAAATACGACAATAAACGGCTATGGGGAACGCTGCGGAAACTGCGACCTTGTATCCACAATTCTCGCCCTTAAGTTTTCGCACGGGTTAAGCGCAAAGGTTCATCTTGATGAACACGTGGACTTGAAAAAATCATGGAGAATCGCAAAATACGCATCCTATGCCTTTAATCTTCCGATACCTATAAATCAGCCCGGAGTAGGTTCAAATGCGTTTGCGCACGAGTCAGGCATTCACGCAGACGGAGCCTTAAAAGACAGGCGAAATTACGAGCTTTATGACCCAGAGGATGTGGGCCGGGGCGAACCGGAACTACTTGAGACAGGAAGGATAATAACAACAGGAGAATACGGCGGCGTTAAGGGCTTCAGGCATGTCTATGACAAACTCGGAATCCACTTTCATGACGACAACGAAGCGAGAACAGTTCTTGAACTTGTTCAGTATGCTAACCTGCATACGCAAAAACCGATGACTGACGACGAGCTGAGATTTATTGCCAAGTATCCTGACATTGCAAGAAAGATAATGACGTCAAATCCGTAAATCTCACGATGCAGGATTCAAGATTCAGGATTGAGAATAACTACTATCATGCATCATATAAAAAATATAAAAATTATTGGAGTGATTTATGTATAACATAACTTTAATTCCCGGTGACGGCGTGGGGCCTGAAATAGCTGAAGCGACGAGGCGCGTGATTGAAGCAACAGGCGTTGCAATTAAATGGGAAGTGCATGACGCCGGAGAGGATGTTTATCAGAAAGAGGGCAATCCCTTGCCTGACAGGATAATTGATTCCATCAGAAAAAATAAGATAGCAATTAAAGGGCCTATAACAACACCTGTTGGCACAGGTTTCAGGAGCGTTAATGTTACATTGAGGCAGGCGCTGGATCTTTACAGCTGCCTAAGGCCTTGCAGGAGTTTCAAGGGCGCAAGGACAAGATATGAGAATATTGACCTTGTGATAGTGCGGGAAAACACGGAAGACCTTTATGCCGGCATAGAGTTTCAGAAAGGCAGGGAAGAGACAAAACAGTTGATTGATTTTGTAAAAGCAACAACGGGAAAGAGCATAAGGCAGGACTCGGGCATCAGCATAAAACCTATTTCTGTTTACGGCGCTGAAAGGATAGTGAGGTTTGCATTTGAATATGCGAGAAAAAATAAAAGAAGGAAAGTCACCGCGGTCCATAAGGCGAACATAATGAAATACTCCGACGGCTTATTTCTTGAGGTTGCAAGAAATGTTGCGGCAAATTACAGCGAAATTGAGTTTGAAGACAGGATTGTTGACAATATGTGCATGCAGCTTGTGCAGAAACCCGAGCTGTATGATGTCATTGTGCTTCCCAATCTCTACGGAGACATTGTTTCAGACCTTGCGGCAGGGCTTATAGGAGGGCTGGGGCTTGCGCCGGGGGCGAACATCGGGGATGAGATGGCGGTATTTGAGCCGACGCACGGAAGCGCGCCAAAATATAAGGGTTTGAATAAAATGAACCCGTTTGCTATGATGCTTTCAGGGGTGATGATGCTCAGGCATCTCGGAGAATTTACGGCTGCGGATAAACTTGAAAAAGCAATAGCCTCTGTCATAGAAGAAGGCCGATATGTGACCTATGACATGAAACCAATGCCTGATGACCCGGCTGCGGCCGGCACATCAGAGGTGGCAGATGCGGTCATACGGAAGCTGAAAGTTTAAAATTAAAAATGAAAAGTTTAAAAAATGATAAATTCTGAAACTTTTAACTCTAACCTCCTAACTTATAACTTATAATTATGGAACCGCATAGTATATTGCCCATAGTTGTCATTGCCTTGTCCATTGTCTTTATTGCCATTTTGTCAAGCTCTGAATCGTCCTTTATTGCCGTAAACAAAATCAGGATACGAAGCCTTATGGAGAAAGGCGACAGCAGGGCCAAGGCCGTTCAGAAGATACTGGATGAGCATGACAAGCTTTTCAGCGCAGTGATACTCTCAGGCAACCTGTTTACAGTCCTTGCCACATCCATCGGGACCGCTCTTGCGCTGCGGTATTTTGGCGAGAACGGGATAATAATAGCTACAATTGTCATGACCTTTCTCACCGTTGTATTCGGAGAGCTTGCGCCGAAAACATTTGCGGTTTCACATTCAGAAAGGGTCTCGCTCTTTCTTGCCAGGCCGGTTGCTTTTTACATAAAGATAATCTCTCCGCTCGTATGGATATTCAAGGTCTCTTCAAACTTTATAATTAAACTGCTTGGCGGAAAGGAAAGGCCGGTCTCGCCGTTTGTCACAGAAGAAGAGATTAAAACAATGATAAGCATAGGAGAAGAGGAAGGCACGCTTGAAGAAGAAGAGAAGGAGATGCTTCACAAGGTTTTTGAATTCGGAGATAAGGTTGTAACAGAGGCTATGGTGCCGCGAACAGAGATTGTCTCCATATCTGATGATTCAACAGTCGGGGATGCCCTGAAGCTTGTATTGGAAGAGGGTTATTCGCGCTTTCCTGTTATAAAAGAGAGCATAGACAGCGTTACAGGAATCCTTTATGTAAAAGATATAGTGAAACAGATGGCGCAGGGCAAGATAGAGAACTATACGCCTATAACGGAGATTGTGCGAGAGGCTTATTACATCCCTGAAAATAAGATGGTTACGGAACTTCTTGATGAGATGCAGAAGAACAAATTTCAGATAGCTATTGTCATGGATGAATACGGAGGCACAGCCGGGCTTATCACGCTTGAGGATATAATGGAGGAAATAGTCGGAGGCCTGCAGGACGAGTTTGAGGCCATGGAAGGCGAAAAGGAAGTTGAGATTATTGATGAAAGGACCTCCATAGTCGCGGGGCAGACGGGGCTTGACGAAATCAATGAGCTTGTCGGCGCAGAGCTTGTGAGCGAAGACTTTCATACAATCGGCGGTTTTGTGTTCGGGCTTTTCAGAAGGCTTCCGAAGGTCGGCGAGCAGGTCAGGTATCATAACCTCAGGTTCCTCATACTTGAGATGGAAGACAGAAAAATATCCAAGGTTAAGATTACGAAGCTTTAAATGTAAGGATTACCTGAACAGCTTCAGGTATTCGGCGTAACCTTCTTTTTCAAGGTTTTCCTTTGGAATAAAGCGGAGGGCTGCCGAATTTATACAATACCGCAGTCCTGTGGGCGCTGGACCATCAGAAAAAACGTGGCCGAGATGCGAATCAGCATTTCTGCTCCTGACCTCTGTTCTTTTCATGAAGAGTTTCTTGTCTTCTTTTTTGATTATATTCTTTGGCTCCAGCGGTTTTTTGAAACTGGGCCATCCCGTGCCTGAATCATATTTATCAAGAGAGCTGAAGAGCGGTTCTCCTGAGACGATGTCAACATATATGCCCTCTTTTTTATTATTCCAGTATTCATTGTCAAACGCCTTTTCTGTGGCGCACTGCTGCGTGACTTTATACTGAAGAGGAGTCAGTTTTTTCTTCATATCTTCCTTTGAAGGATTTTTCAGCTCTTTACCTGCATTAACCGGATTTTGCGGTGATGTTAAGCCGCCCCAGGTTTTTTTTAGGAATTCCTCTCTGCCCGAAGCTTTCTTGTATGACTCATACCCTGATGCATTTTTTTTGTAATATTGCTGATGATATTCTTCTGCCTTGTAGAACTTAGACGCCCTGGTGATTTCAGTAACAATCGGTTTATTATATCTGCCTGACTTCTGGAGCTTTTCTTTTGAAGCCTCTGCTAAACGTTTCTGCTTGTCGTTGTGATAAAAAACAGCTGTTCTGTACTGTGTGCCTGAATCAAAGAATTGCTTGTTGGCGGTTGTAGGGTCAATATTCATCCAGAAGATATCGAGCAGTTCAGAGTAGGAAACAATGGACGGGTCGTAAACTATTTCCGTGGCTTCAGCGTGTCCTGTAGTTCCGGCTGATACATCTTCGTATGTCGGATTTTCTTTGCGTCCTCCCGTATATCCTACGGTTGTGGACACTACGCCTTTTACCTTGTCAAAGGCATGCTGCGTGCACCAGAAGCAGCCTCCGGCAAAGGTTGCCTTTTCAAGTTTTTTCCCTGCTGATGAATCCGGCTGTGCCAGCATAATCAATCCTGCAAACAATCCGATTAGCATTCTTTGCATCATGATAACAGTTTACTGCGTGAATATGAATAAAATATGAAGGGCGCTGTAAAAGTTTACTTAAAGCCTTGCTCTTCAGACGGGAATGTGCCTTTTTCTATATCCTTTTTATAAGCCTTTATTGCCTTCAGCGCCTCCTCCTTAAGATTAGCGTATCTCTTTACGAATTTCGGGACGAATCTTTCAAACAATCCTATGACGTCATGAAGAACCAGCACCTGCCCGTCGCAAAAAGGCCCTGCGCCTATGCCGATTGTAGGGATGGAAAGCTCTTCTGTTATTTTTTTTGCAAGGCTCATTGGGATCGCCTCAAGCAAGAGAGAGAAGGCGCCTGTGTCCTCTGCGATATGCGCCTCTTCAATCAATCTTTTCTGCGCCTCTTCGGTCTTGCCTTGAACCTTATATCCGCCCATTCTGTGTATGGACTGCGGAGTAAGGCCTATGTGAGCCATAACAGGGATGTCTGATTTTGTCATGGCCCTGATGTGCTCTGCAACCTCAGCGCCACCTTCAATCTTTATTGCCGATGCGCCTGCCTCCTTCAGAAACCTTCCCGCATTTCTTACAGCATCTTTTACGCTTGCCTGATAAGACATGAACGGCATATCTCCGATGACCATTGCATTCTTTACGGCCCTTGTAACCATCTTTGTGTGGTATATCATCTCGTCCATTGTGACCGGAAGCGTGTTCTCAAGTCCCTGAACCACCATTCCGAGAGAGTCTCCGACAAGTATTGCGTCAATGCCAGCCTCGTCAACTATCTGTGCGAACGGATAGTCGTATGCCGTAAGCATAGTGATTTTTTTCTTCTCACTCTTTTTCTTCAAAAAATCCTGAATGGTTATCTTAGGCATATAGTTGCTCCTCTCCGATTGGTCTGACCATCACAGGCTGGACATGGTATTTGAGCGGTTTTATTTTGCCGATTTTCCTGAAACTTAAACAAGAAAAATAATGAGGCAAAATTCCTCGGAGGGCGTTAGCCCGAGAATGAGCGAGAATGCCGTGTTCTGCCTTGTGATTTCCCATAATCTAAAAATCAAATGTAACTGTCTCTGAAGGTTCGCTTTCTTTTAACGGACCGACTGCAGTTACCCTTAAAGTATGCTTTGTCCCTGTTTTCTCCCTTAAAGTAAACGCAGGAGTCACGGATTCTTTTATAAGCTTAAATCCGTCTTTTTCATTCACCTTATCATAAACCCTGTATTTTGTCACCCACATCTCAGGATTTTCTTTCCATGAAATAACGACTCTGTCGTCTGCGACAACTGTCTGAAATCCTTCGGGCTTTGAAGGGATAAAGGTTGAAGGGTCCACTGTTATTTCCGCTGACGCCGGTCCCTCACTTCGGAATTCTTTATTCAAAAGACTGCGGATTGCATAATAAACAGGAGCGCTTGCTTCCAGCGTGTCGGAATATTTTGGCATTGTCAGGGGCTCTTTATTTACGGGGTTGATGCCGTATTTTCCTTTCTCAGCGGTTCTGTAAACGTTATAAAGCACATTTTCGCCTGAGCTGTCCCATGAAACGTTCAGGCTGTCATTGCCGGCCTTGAAGGATATATTCTTTGGAGCAGGAGGCACAACCGCAGGCTTTATTTCAATTACAGTTGAATCGTCGCTGAGGACTTTTTTCAGGCTTTCTGCAACCACTTTATATTTGTAGGGGGTGCCGGTCTTAAAATTAATATCCGTATAAGCAGATGCATCCTTGCTTACAACTCCTATTTTCTTAAAACTGCTGTCCTCTGCCCTGAGAATATGAAATTCTTTTAAATTTTCTTTTTTTGAAGAGTAGGCCCATGAGAGGATAATCCTGTCCTCTCTATGTATTGCCTTAAGAGCTGCCGGAGCAAGCGGTTTTTCATACGCCTTGAGTGTAGGCGGTGTTTTTTTGCCGCAGGAAACAAACATGAGGCAAACAGTAAACAGTAAACAGTAAACAGCAAGAATTCCGGATGTTTTCATTTTATCAACTGCTTCAGCCGCTTAATCTGCTTTCTCACTTCAGACGGAGAGGTACCGCCTCTTGTTATCTTTGCATTAACGGAATTTTCAGCGCTGAGGCGTGAGTAAACGTCTTTCGAGATAACCTGAGAGAAATTCCTGAATTCAGCGAGAGAAATCTCTCCAAGCTGTTTTTTGTTCTTAATGCAGTAACGGACAATCTTTCCTGTTATCTCATGCGCCTGCCTGAACGGAATGCCTTTTTTTACGAGATATTCGGCTATATCTGTTGCCGTGGAATATGCTTTGCCGGCAGCCTCATGCATTCTCTCCCGCATAAATTTTATCTGAGGCATCATCTGTACAAGAACTGTCAGGCATGCTTTGACGGTGTCTGCGGTGTCAAAGACAGGCGCCTTGTCTTCCTGCATATCCCTGTTGTATGCAAGGGGCAGCCCTTTCATCACTGTCATGAGCGCTATAAGATTTCCGTATATTCTTCCGCTTTTGCCTCTTATCAATTCAGCTACATCAGGGTTTTTCTTTTGCGGCATTATGCTTGAGCCTGTTGTAAAGGCGTCAGGCAGCTCAATAAACGAGAACTCCTCTGTGGACCAGAGGATGAGTTCTTCAGCCAAACGCGATAGATGCATAATCAGCATGCCGGCGTCAGCTAAAAATTCTATTGCAAAGTCCCTGTCCGAGACTGCATCAATGCTGTTTTCGGAAACTGCTTTAAACCCAAGCAGTTTTGCCGCATAAGCCCTGTCAACCGGCAATGATGTCCCTGCCAGAGCGCAAGAGCCGAGAGGAAGGACATTTATTCTTTTGAGCGCGTCAGTAAAACGCTCTTTATCCCGCTGAAGCATCTCAACATAGGCAAGGAGATGATGCGAAAGGAGAACCGGCTGCGCCTTTTGCAGATGCGTATAACCGGGCATGATGATTCCGGTGTTTTTTTCTGCCGTATTAAGGATTATCTTTTGCAGGTCTTTTATGAGAGAGATTATTTCCTTTGTCTCAGCCCTGAGGTAGAGCCTGAGGTCAAGGGCAACCTGATCGTTTCTTGAACGCGCTGTATGGAGTTTTTTGCCTGCGTCCCCGATATTTTTGATAAGAGCCGCCTCAATGTTCATGTGAATATCTTCAAGTTCAGCCGTGAATTTGAATCTACCTGCTTCAATTTCTCCTGCGATATTCTTCAGCCCGCTGATTATTGCCGATGAGTCTTTCTGAGATATGATTTTCTGCTTGCTGAGCATCATCGCATGTGCAATGCTTCCCTCAATGTCATATTTCCACAGCCTCCGGTCAAATGATATTGATTCAGTAAAATGCTCAACTGCCTTTGATGTTTTTCCAGTAAACCTTCCGGCCCATGGTTTTTTCATTATGTGAAAGCATAAAATTTTAAAGATAATGTGTCAAGTGTTTTTCAATTTCTATCGGGGTTTACAGAAATAAAGGCGATATGTTAATCTGTTACTTACCTAAAAACAGAAAGGTGGTGATTTAATGCCTCTCAATAAGGAAAAGAAACAGACGCTTATGGAACAGTACAAAGTTCACGAAAAGGATACCGGCTCTCCGGAGGTTCAGCTGGCTATTCTGAGTGAGAGGATAAATTATCTTACGGAACATTTCAGAACACACAAAAGCGACCATCATTCACGCCGTGGACTTCTTAAACTTGTCGGACAGAGGAGAAAGCTGCTTGATTATCTGAAGACCTCAAGCAAGGAACGATACGGAAAGGTGATTGAGCGGTTAGGGCTTAGAAAATAGAAAAGAGAGGGTAGATGACTAAAGTTGAAATTGAGATTAGAGGAAAGAAGCTGATAATTGAAACAGGCGTAATGGCCCGTCAGGCAGGCGGGTCTGTTGTAGTAAGATTCGGAGACACCGTAGTACTGGCAACTGCAGTTGCGGACAAGAAAAAGAAGGAAGGACTTGATTTTTTCCCCCTCACGATTGAATATCAGGAAAGAACCTATGCCGCAGGCAAAATCCCCGGCGGGTTTTTTAAGCGGGAAGGCAGGCCGAGCGAAAAGGAAGTTCTTACATCACGCCTCATAGACCGCCCGTTAAGGCCGTTATTTCCGAAAGGATTTTATCATGAGACTCAGGGAATCGCATCAGTTCTGTCATACGGCAGTGAAAATGTTGCGGACATTTTAGGCATAATCGGAATGTCTGCTGCCATGCATATATCCGATGTTCCTTTTGAAGGGCCGGTAGCGGCAGTTAGAGTGGGAATGATTAACGGCGCATTGGTAATCAATCCGGACAGTGCCGAAACTGAAAAGCTTGATCTTAACCTCGTTGTGGCCGGAACGGCAGATGCCATAATCATGGTTGAAGGAGGGGGGGCAGAGGTATCGGAATCATCGCTCCTCGAAGCCATTGATTTTGCCCATGCGGAGATTAAGCGCATTGTGGCGCTGCAAAACGAACTCAGAGACAAGGCAGGAAAAGCAAAAAGGCCGGTCAGTCCGGTTGAAAAAAATCTTGCGCTTGAAAAAGAAGTGAGAGCCTTTGTTGCAGAAAGGCTTAATGAAGCAATCACTATTCAGGGGAAACATCAGCGGCAGGAAGCCCTTGACATAATTCTTGGAGATGCCATCAAGCAGTTCAACACTCCTGAAAACTCAGAGAGGCTTTCGGGAGATGCAGGCAAAGATTTAACGAGAGACATTGCAAATGCCTTCGATTCTTACGAGAAAGAAATTGTCAGGAACATGATCCTCAGCAAGGGAGTGAGGTCTGACGGCAGAAAAACCAGCGAAATAAGGCAGATATCCTGTAATCTTGGTTTCCTTCCGCGTGTGCACGGCTCGGCGCTCTTTATCCGAGGCGAGACTCAGGCGCTTGCTGTGACGACACTCGGCACAGCAGATGACGAGCAGAAGATTGACTCTCTTGACGGAGAGATGTATAAGAGTTTCATGCTTCATTATAATTTTCCGCCGTTCAGCGTCGGAGAGGTAAAGCCGCTCCGCTCACCGGGCAGAAGAGAGATAGGGCACGGGGCTCTTGCAGAGCGCGCATTAAAATATGTAATCCCTTCAAAGGAAGTGTTTCCGTATACCATAAGAATTGTTTCAGACATCCTTGAATCAAACGGCTCCTCTTCCATGGCGACAGTATGCGGAGCAACCCTGTCCATGATGGATGCAGGAGTGCCTCTTTCCTCGCCTGTGGCAGGCATAGCAATGGGGCTTATCAAGGAAGGAGATAAAACCGTAGTTCTTACCGATATCCTCGGGCTGGAAGACCACCTTGGCGACATGGATTTCAAGGTTGCCGGTTCTGAAAAGGGCATTACCGCTTTCCAGATGGACTGCAAAATAAGCGGCGTAAGCCGTTCAGTAATGGAGACAGCGCTTGAGCAGGCAAAAAGCGGCAGGCTCCACATACTTTCCAAGATGAAGGAAGCCATTGCCGAACCGCGGACAGAGATTGCAAAGCACGCCCCTCGCATATATACCATGCAGATAAAAAAGGAAAAAATACGGGATGTCATCGGAACGGGCGGAAAGGTGATAAGAGGGATAATAGAGCAGACCGGAGCTAAAATTGATATTGATGATTCAGGATTGATAAATATTGCATCAGCTGATGAAATGGCGGCTCAGAAGGCAATAGAGATAATCAACGGCATTATTGCCGAGGCAGAGGTCGGCAGAATTTATCTTGGGAAGGTGAAGCGTATTGTTGATTTTGGAGCGTTTGTAGAGATAATGCCTGGCACCGAAGGCCTTCTTCATATATCCCAGATAGATGAAAAGAGAATAGCAAAGGTTACGGATGTGCTTAATGAGGGAGAAGAAGTCCTTGTTAAGGTAATTGAGATGGACCGGACAGGCAAAATTCGTCTAAGCAGGAAAGAGGCTATGCGGGAGAAAGAGGCCGCAAAAAACTAAAGCTGCAAAGTTTACAAAAAATTTTGTAATAGATAAGCAGTGCTGTCTTTCGCTCTCTGTGATATTTTTCTACAGTTCTAAGTCTTATTCCGCTACATCCTCGAAACTCGTTCCGAAAACTTTCGGAACTCAGACAGTCGAGGCTGTGGCCGCTTCATTTCGCCAAGAACTGTTAACGAAAAATATCAATGCCGCTCAAAGACGTTCGGCAGCAGCATAAAGGTACACAACCATGTTCAAAAAAACCTATCTTGAAAACGGCATGCCGGTAGTTATGGAACAGGTAAAGGATGTGCGTTCTGTGGCCCTCGGCGTATGGGTCAAGGTCGGTTCCCGGAACGAGCCGCCTGAGAAGAACGGCATATCGCATTTTCTTGAGCACATGTTTTTTAAAGGTACGCAGAAACGCTCCGCAAAAGACATCGCCGTTGACACGGACTCTATGGGAGGCGACCTGAATGCGTTTACCTCGCGGGAAAGCACAACGTTTTATATCAAAGTCCTTGATGAATATTTTGATAAAGGCATAGAGCTTCTGTCTGATATATTCATTCACTCCACATTCCCTGAGGAAGATATAGAAAAAGAAAAGGGGATTATCAAAGAAGAGATAAAGATGGTTGAGGATACGCCTGACGACTACATATACGACCTCTTCAACCAGACAATATGGGGCAGTGAAGGCATAGGACAGCCCATACTCGGCAGAAGAGAGACGATTAAGTCATTTATAAGGGAAGACCTTGTCAGCCACACGAAAAAACATTACGGGACAAAGGGTATTGTTATAGCCTGCGCTGGAAATTTTGAAACAGAAAGGCTTCTTGATGCGCTGAATCATAATTTCAGTTCTCTCAGAAAGGGGTTAGAGCCTGAAACCGTTCCGGACCGCCCGGAGTTTGGCAGTAAAATAAGAGTTTACGGCAAAGAACTCTCCGAGGTTCATCTGTGTCTCGGCGTTGAAGGTATGCCTCAGGCAAGCAAAGACAGGTACGTATTGTTCATTCTGAATACAATTCTCGGCGGAGGCGTAAGCTCACGGCTTTTTCAGGAGATAAGGGAGAAAAGAGGGCTGGTATATTCTGTTTATTCGTATATATCATCCTATGCCGATACTGGGGTATTGGCTGTTTACGCCGGGACGGGAAAAAAGAAAGTATCTCAGGTGACAGAGCTTGTCCTCAAAGAGATGAGGGGCCTGGCAGATATGCTTACGGATGTTGATGTAGAAAGGGCCAAGGCTCAGCTTAAGGGCAATCTTATCCTCGGCCTTGAATCAACGAGCAGCAGGATGCAGAACATTGCCCGGCAGGAGATATATTACGGCAGGTATTACTCGCCTTCGGAGATAATAAAAGATATAAATTCCATAAGCCTCGCACAGGTTAAAGGGCTTGCGGAGAAGCTGTTAAGCAAAAGCGCAACTGCGCTTACGGCGCTCGGGCCTGTCAGCGAAAATGACTTCAAGGGAATAATGGGTTAAAGAAATAATTCTGTATTGCAATTGAATCAGGGAATTGATACTATTTACATAGCTACAATTATGAAACAAAAAAAGACCATATTCCCTGACTGGCTCATCGGCATTTTGCTCACCCTGCTTATTTCGGGCGGCTATTTTTTTGAGTGGTATCCTCTGCGCCTGCTTGAATATAAGGCCTACGACTCAATGATAGAGCTCAAGCAGCGCAAGGCGTCAAGCCCTGTTGTCATAGTGACGATAGACGATGTCAGCATTGCAGGCATCGGGCGCTGGCCCTGGCCCCGTGTATATATAGCCGAGATGATAGGGCTGCTTTCAGGCTATGGAGCAAAGATTATCGGTGTTAATATTCTCTATACAGAGCCGGATATGAATTCAGGGCTTCTTGAGATTAGGGCGCTGAAGAAAGAGGTTGAGTCTCTTCCTAAATACCAGACCAACGCGCATTTGTCAGGTATTTACAACCTGCTCGGCGAGGCAGAACAGCGCCTTGACAGTGATACGAAACTGACAGCCTCAATAAACGCCGCAAAGAATGTTGTGTTGCCGCTTTCCTTTACAATCAGCAATCAGATGAGCAGTCCTGATCCCGGGCAGCTTGGAGAACATCTCAAGAGGAATTCAAAGGAAGCGGCATACGGTTCGTATATCAATGCCTCGGAAACGGAAGCGCCGATTCAGGAATTTTTATCAGGCTCCTTGGCGCTTGGGCACATGAACCTTATTGCAGATGAGGACGGGACCATCAGGAGAGAGCCTTTATTTATAAATTACAAGGGACGCATTTTCCCGTCTTTTGCCTTGCATGCAGTAATGAAATATCTGAACTATGGCATGTCAGATATAAACATTTCCAAGGGCCTGAGCATTGGCAAAATCAACATTCTCGCTGACAGGCAGCGGAGGATGTTTGTAAATTACAACGGCAAATTTAATACATTTCCTTATTATTCGTTCGTTGATGTTATAAACAGCAAGGTTGCTCCTGAAGCATTCAAAGACAAGATTGTATTAATAGGGCATACTGCGACAGGGCATGCAACATTGCAGGTGACTCCGGTTGCGCATACGTTTCCGGCTATTGAAATACAGGCGAATGTGATAGAGAATCTTTTGAACGGGAATTTTATTTCAAGGCCTGAATGGGCATTATACGCAGAGCTTGGGGCAATGGCTTTTTTCGGAATTTTCATCTCTTTCATCATACCAAGGCTTAAGGCAGGCATAAGCGCAATTATTTCTCTGGTGTTCCTGTTGTTATGGAGCGGAGCCGCGGCATATCTTTTTATTTCAAACGGCTACTGGATTATGATGCTTTCTCCGGTGCTGCTGCTCTTTGTGGGTTACACTGTGATAATGTCCAAGAGGTACATGGTTACAGAGAGGAGAAAAGAGCTTGTTGAAACTGACAGCATAGAGACAAATAAGATGCTCGGCCTTTCATTTCAAGGCCAGGGGATGCTGGACCTTGCTTTTGAGAAATTCAGGAAATGCCCTGTGGAAGACGAGGCTGTGAAGGAATTGCTCTATAATCTCGGGCTTGATTTCGAGCGCAAGAGGATGTTTAACAAGGCGGTTGCCGTGCATGAGCATATATTAAAGGCAGGCAATTTCAAGGATGTAAAAGAGAGGATAAAAAGGCTTAAGACTGCAGGGGACACAATGATATTCGGCGCAACAGGCGCTAAGAAAGAAGCCACAATATTGATGGAAGGCGCTGAGACAAGGCCTACGCTCGGCAGGTATGAGATTCAGAAAGAACTCGGACGCGGGGCCATGGGCACTGTATTTTTAGGTAAGGATCCAAAAATAAACAGGTTTGTTGCGGTTAAGACAATGAGGTTTGATGAAATTGATCCCGAGCAGCTTGATGAAACCAAGAAAAGGTTCTTCCGCGAGGCAGAGGCTGCGGGCACACTCTCTCACCCTAATATCGTGACGATTTATGATGCAGGCGAGGATTATGACGTTGCTTATGTTGCAATGGAACTTCTTGAAGGCAAAGACCTGAGCGCTGTTTCTTCTTCGGGGAGCAAGCTTCTCATTAAAGAGGCCTTAAGAATAATTGCCGCCGTTGCCGGCGGGCTGGACTATGCGCACAGCAGGGGCATTGTTCACAGGGATATAAAACCCTCCAACATCATGCTTCTTAAAGGCGGGGAGGTTAAGATAACGGACTTCGGCATAGCAAGAGTTATAGCAACATCTAAAACGCAGACAGGCGTGATTCTTGGAACTCCCAGCTATATGTCTCCTGAACAGGTACTGGGCAAGAAAGTTGACGGCCGCTCTGATTTGTTTTCGCTTGGCGTCGTGTTTTTTGAACTTCTCACAGGAGAGAAGCCCTTTAAGGGAGACAGCATTGCAACGCTTATGTTCAATATTGCCAATACACCTCATGCCTCTCCAAAAGAATTATTGCCGGATGTGCCTGACTGCTGCGTTTATATAGCGGATAAACTTCTTGCCAAGGATGTTGAAAAGAGGTACCAGAGCGGTAAAGAAGTGGTTGCTGATGTTAATTCATGTATGAAAAGAGCAGGTTAAGCGATGAAGTTTCTTTCTGCGGCAAAATCAGACAAAGGCGTCTCAAGGCAGAACAACGAGGATAGTTTTTGTATTGACGAAGATTTGCGCCTTTTTATTGTTGCAGACGGCATGGGCGGAGCTGCCGCAGGAGAGGTCGCAAGCAGGATGGCAGTTGAGATGATAAGGGATCATATTAAGCGCTCATCTGCAGGGAATGAGCCGTTCGTGGGCGATTATGACAAAAAATTTTCTGATGAGTCAAACAGGATTGCATCAGGCATAAGGCTTGCCAACCTGGCGATATATGAGGCGTCGCAAAGCAATGTTAAATGGCGCGGTATGGGAACGACAGTAGCCGCGGTTATGCTTGACAACGGCAAGATGAGCATAGCTCACACAGGCGACAGCAGGGTGTACCTTATCAGGGCAAATTCAATTGTCCAGCTTACTGATGACCATTCAATAGTGTCCGAGCAGATTAAAAGCGGCCTGATTACAAAAGAAGAGGCAGAGGGTTCCGAGATACGGAATATTATTACGCGGGCTCTCGGCACGATGCCTTCCGTGGAAGTGGACCTTGATGAAATAGACCTTATGGACGCTGACAGGGTGCTCCTTTGCAGTGACGGGCTTACAACCATGGTTCCTGACAATGTTATCCTTTCTATAGTTGCCGCTTCTGATGAACCAGGCAGCGCCTGCAGCTCGCTTATTGATATTGCCAATAAAAACGGCGGCAAGGATAATATAACCGTAGCGCTTGTGTATTTGTTTGAGGATAAAACTTTTTTAAAGAAATTCAAAAATCTCTTCAGATGACATAGGAGGCAATAATGTCAAAGGTTATGCTGAAGTTTAAAGAGGCAGTCTTGAAAGAAATCCCTCTGGATAAGGATACAGTTACAATCGGCAGGAACCCGGGAAATGATATTCATATTGATAACCTCGCTGTCTCGGGTTTTCATGCCAAGCTGATAAACAGAGGGGGAAAATTTTTTATTCAAGACCTGAACAGCACAAACGGCACTTTTGTAAACGGCAAAAGGATTTCTGAATCCGCGCTGAGCAGCAATGATGATATTGTAATAGGCAAGCACTCTTTGATATTCATTTCGCCGCAGGAGCATGAGGAGGACCAGACAGAGACGCTAAAGATAAAAAAGCCTGCGATGGGCGAGACCATAATAATTGACCCCAAGAAGCACAAGGCAATGATAGAAGAAGCGCGCGCAGCAGGCCAGGCAGGACTCGGAGAAAAGCTTGGCGGGTTCACAATAATTGAGGGAAATACGGACAAGAGGGAATACGAGCTTGCGGGCCGGCTTACGACAATAGGAAAATCAGATACATCGCTAATAAAATTAAAAGGTTTTTTTGCGCCGAAAGTTGCCGCTCTCATTAACAGGACTAAGAGCGGTTATTTTATCAGCCCGTCTGAGGGCAAGAAACTTAAGGTGAATGGAAATGCAGTGGAAGGGCGCCATGAGCTTAAAGACGGCGATATAGTTGACGTGGCAAATATCAAGATGCAGTTTTACATTAAAGAATAGCGGTTTTTAATTTGATTTTGCTGCAAGGCGGGCTACCTGAATGACTGTATTTTTGGAACCTCGGTTTTTAATTTTTCTGAAATGTCTTAAAAGCTTGGTTTCATCAGGTGGTAAATAAGGCGCTGACCTTTCTGTCCCCATTGATGGCTTTTCAGCTTCAAAGAAATAAGACACAGGCACATTTAAGGCATCTGCAACACTCTGGATGTTTTCCACGTTGAGTTTATTCATGCCATTTTCGTATCTTTGAACCTGCTGATAAGTAACGCCTAATGTTTCAGCCAGTTCCTCCTGTGAAATTCTCAGTTTTCTCCTCAGCCCTTTAATCTTTTCGCCAATTTCCCTGCTTGCCTTTATTCTCTTTTTCTGCATAGACCACTATAACAATCCTTATTCCATACTTACCACGATGTTTTAAATTGTAAAAATATTCTTGACAATTACAATGTAAAAAGTGTATAAATTTAGCGGTAAAAAGTTTATATCAAAAAAAGTGA
>QZJQ01000003.1 GCA_003599795.1 Nitrospiraceae bacterium | reverse complement strand
TCTGTAGCCTGCCCGTGAAATCCTCCCATGGGCTGATGAAGCATGATCCTTGAATGAGGAAGCGCAAACCTCTTGCCTTTGGCGCCTGCCGTAAGCAGAAGGGCGCCCATGCTTGCCGCCTGTCCGATGCAGTAAGTCGCAATATCGGGTTTTACATACTGCATTGTATCGTAGATTGCAAGGCCTGAGGATACAATGCCGCCCGGAGAATTAACATAGACGTGAATATCCTTGTCAGGGTCATCAGACTGAAGGAATAGAAGCTGGGCTATTACTGCATTTGCAACGCTGTCATCAATCGCCGTTCCCAGGAAAATTATCCTGTCCTTAAGAAGCCTGGAATATATGTCGTAAGCCCGCTCTGTTCTTCCTGTCTGCTCAATTACAAATGGGATTATGCTCACATTATTCTCCTTTCTCTACAACTGCCTTGGAAAGCAGGAGGTCTAAGACTTTTTGTTCGTGTATGTTATTTCTGAGCCCTTCCAGCGAGCCGTCTCTCTGCGCATATATCTTTATAAGAGATTCCGGCGTCATGGAAAGCTGCTGTGAAAGTTCAAGGATTTTTTCTTTAAGCTCGTCGTCTGTTACTGTTACTCCTTCTTTTTCTCCGATAACTGAGAGAAGAATCATCGCCCTTACGTTTTTTATTGCATCAGGCTTTAATTCGTCACGGAGCGCAGCTTCATCCTTGTCGGATTTCTTTAATGTCTTTGCCTC
This sequence comes from Nitrospiraceae bacterium, assembly GCA_003599795.1. Lineage (GTDB taxonomy): Bacteria > Nitrospirota > Thermodesulfovibrionia > Thermodesulfovibrionales > UBA1546 > UBA1546. Next base: position 61,801 of record QZJQ01000003.1, on the reverse strand, counting down.
ATGAACCATTGCTGTCAGCTCCCTTTCAAGCATTGATTCAGGAATGTCAAAATTATGTGAACCCGCGAGAGATTCAAGTATTTCATCCTTCTGTATTTTTTGTATCTGCGCTTTTTTTGCCTTTTCAATCTCTTCCTTAGCGCCTGTCTTAAGAGCAGCAAGGTTTTCAAACCCGAGGTCTTTTGCAAGCTCGTCGTCTATGGCAGGAAGGATTTTTTTCTTTACAGCCTTAACAATATTTTTTATCAGCACCTTTTTCCCTGCAATGGCCTTTGCGTGGAAATCCTGAGGGAATTGCGCCTCAACCTCAGCAACGTCGCCTGCCTTTTTGCCGATGAGGCTGTCTGAGATTTCTTTTGGCAGTCCTGTGAAGCCCACCATAAAAACCTGATCTTTTGCAGTGGTTGTCTGGTCGTCGTATTTCATCTCATAGTCAATGGTCAATAAATCTCCGGCCTCTATTGCTTTGTCTGCAAGCTCATAGGTGGCCTTGCCTTCCTGAAGCCTTTTTAAGGAGTTCTCAACCTCTTCCTCAGAGACAGTCACGGGAAGAGCTTTTGTTTTGATGCCTTCGTATTTCAGGTTTTCAATCTTCGGCCGTATCTCAAGGGTGAAAGAAAGCGAAAGCGGATTGTTGCGCTCAAAGTTTACTCCTCCCTCAAGCTCAGGCCTTGTAACAGGCACGATAGCAGCTTCTTTTAATGCCATGCCGTAGAACTCAGGGATTATTTCTTCCAACGCCTCCGCCTCTGCGCTCTTTCCGTAATGCTTCTCAATAATATTCAGGGGCGTTTTTCCGGGCCTGAAGCCGGGAATCTTTGCCTTCTGCCGCGCCTTTTCAAGCGAGCCTTTAATCTTTTTTTCAATGGCATCTGTAGGTATCTCTATCTTCAGACGCTTTTTTGTTGAGCTGATGTCCTCTACTGCTTTAAGCAAAATATCCTCCTTAGGCAAATCACGTGATTCATTTAATATAAAATAATATGGAAACTTAGTCAATTTGAGGGATGGCTTTGCTCAGATGAAAAAGGCTTTCTGAAAATCTTTGAGGAGCTTGTGAAGAGCTAACTCTGTATTATTTTGCAATAAGGGATCTTAAGTGTTTGATGGCAGAAGGTTACTACGGGTTGCTTTAGGAGAGGGTGTTGAGGAAGACATGGAAGTTGTGGGCTTTAATTCCGAAAGCAAAAATCATGAAAGATAGCGCATCCGGCCCCGAAGGGGCGTACTTGAATGACTTGTTATACGCCACTATTGCCAAGAAATGTGATACGTTGCGCAAGATCATAGTCCTTGTTCTCAAGAGCTGAGATAAATCTCTTTAATTCATTATTTTGCATTTCCGCATACTCAGCATTTTTTTCTCGGATGTCAGAATCAGAAATGTAATGCCAGAAATCATGAAACCTGTCTAAGCCCTCAAAAGCAGCTTTAATTTTCTCAAGACTAATTTCCCCAGATTCGTACTTTCTGAGACATTCGATAAAATTTTGTAGATTCTTCATTTTCCTATCGTATAACATTATGTTTTCTACTGCTGCGGCATTTGTTGTGATTATAGAAGGCGATTTATTAATTAGTCAATAGAAACAATGCCCTTACTCCTCAAATCCCTCCTGCTTAAAGTGCCCGTCAAGCGCGAGACTCTTTTTAATCCCAATTCTTCGCATTATGACAAAGCTCGTGCAGTCTGTAAAACTGTACTCCTTGTCTTTTCGCTCAACAAAAAGCTTCCATGTCTCAATTTCATCATTCTGTGTCACCCAGATGGTTTCAATCTGAGGTGAGTTGCGCAGAATGCTTCCAACAAAGAGGGCTGTTTCATGACCAAGGCGTGCTGATACGAGAGTGATGATTTCATCAAAGATGTAATTTGTAATAACAAGCGTGCCCTTGAATGCGGCAACGATATTTTTTATTTTCCTGTGGTCCGGGTCTTTGCGGTTGATGTATGCATAGATTGCGCTTGTATCAAAAAATATTTTTTCTGTCATTTCTTCCCGTAGAGCCACTTGTCATGGTCTCTGCCATAGGCCTCGCGGTCTTCGGCAACGCCCTCAATCTCAGAGACGGAGAAAGCGCCGGTCTTTGCTGCATAACTGTCAAGGATTTCCCTTAATACCTGTGAGATGCTTTTTTTCTGATGATTTGAAATATCCTTCAAATAATTATATTGTTTCTCTTCAAAAAGAATCTGGGTTCTATGCATGACATCACCTCCTTATACATCTTAGAACAAGATGTAGTAAAAATCAAGATGTGGGGCAAATAGAGTTCTCGCCTGCTAATTCCCGTTCCGCTCGTGATTTACATGCTTCTAACCATACATGTATAATTCCTTCATGAATCTTTATCTCATTGACGGCAATTCGTATGTCTACCGCGCATTTTATGCGATTAAGGGACTGACAAATTCCAAGGGCTTTCCGACAAACGCAATCTACGGGTTTACCACCACTCTGCTTAAGATCATAAGAGAGAAAAAGCCTGACGGCGTTGCTGTTTTTTTTGATACGCCTGAGCTGACTGAGCGGCACAGGATTTTTAAGGAATATAAGGCTCACCGTCCTGAAACGCCCAATGAACTTGTTCAGCAGCTGCCGAGCATAAGAGAAATGATAAAGGCTTTTAATATCAGTATTTTTGAGATGCCGGGATATGAGGCTGATGACCTAATCGGCACAATTGCAAAAGAAGCAGGCAAAAAACGGTCAGCGGTTTTTATTGTCACTGCCGACAAAGACATGCTTCAGCTTGTTGATGAAAATATAAAGATTTACGACCCTGTTAAAGACCGCATACTTGACGCTGGATATGTAAAAGAAAAATTCGGGCTTGACCCGGAGAGAGTCCCTGAATTTATGGCATTAACAGGAGATGCCGCTGACAACATCCCGGGCATTAAGGGCATTGGAGAAAAGACTGCAAAAGAACTGCTGACAGCATTTAAGGGGCTTGATGAACTGCTTTCTCACCCTGAGATGATAAAAAAAGAAAGGCTGAGGAGCCTTGTTTCGGAAAATGCCGATATTGCAAGGCTGAGCAAAAAGCTTGCGACAATAGACATAGATGTGCCGATTGAGTTTGATTTAAAGAAATTCAGGCTGAAAGAGCCTGACTGGCAGAAGCTTTTGTCTTTGTTCAGCGAATTTGAATTCACCGGCCTGAAGAAAATGGTGCCTTCAATAGCTTCAGCAGAGAAGAATTACGAGACAGTGCTTTCTGTTGATAAGCTTAAGGAAATAGTGTCATCTATTAAAGGTGAGTTTGCGTTTGATGTTGAGGCAACAGGCAAAAATCCGATGGCTGACAGCATGGTAGGGTTTTCTGTCAGCGCTGAAAAAGAAACAGGGTATTACATTCCTTTCCGGCATTCCTATCTCGGCGCGCCGAAACAGATAAGCATGAAAGAAGCCCTTGATATACTTGCGCCGGTTTTAAAAAATCCGGACATAGCGAAGATAGGGCATAATCTTAAATATGACAGCATGATGCTCAAACAGGAAGGCATTGCCGTGAATGGCAGGCTTTACGACACAATGCTTGCGTCATATCTTATAAATCCGAATAAACCCAATCACAGCCTTGAAGATGTCGGCTTTGAATATCTCTCACGAAGGAAAAGGACATTTGCAGAGGTTCTGAATAAAAAGAACTCATTTGCGGATGTATTTGTTGAGGAAGCGACAAGGTATTCGGCTGAAGACGCGCTCCTCGCGTTTGAGCTTAAGGATATTTTGTTTGAAAAGCTGAATGAGGCCGGCCTTGAAGGCGTATATTTTGATATAGAGGCTCCCCTGATTCCTGTGCTTTCAGACATGGAAGAGGCAGGGGTTAAGATAGATGCGGATAAGCTGAATGATATTTCAAAAGAACTCGCCAAAGAGCTGGACTCTATTCAGAGAAGGGTTTATTTCCTTTCAGGAGAGGAATTTAACATAAACTCGCCGAAACAGCTTGCAAAAGTTCTGTTCCACAACCTCGGGCTTAAACCCGGCAAAAAAACAAAGACAGGCTTTTCAACAGACGTCAGCGTGCTTGAAGAGCTTGCGATGTCGCATGAGCTTCCGCGCGAGATACTTAACTGGAGAAGCCTTAGCAAGCTTAAAGCGACTTATGTGGATGCGCTTCCTGTGCTCATAAATTCCAAAACAGGCCGTGTGCATACCTCGTTCAATCAAACTGCCACAGCAACAGGTAGATTAAGCAGCAGCGATCCGAATATGCAGAATATTCCGATAAAAGGGGAATGGGGCAAGAGAATAAGGGAAACTTTTATAGCTGACAAGGGTAATATTCTTCTGTCTGCCGATTATTCTCAGGTGGAACTCAGGATACTTGCACATCTGAGCAAAGACGAAGTATTGGTTGACGCATTCAGCAAGGGAATTGATGTTCATGCAAAGACAGCATCAGAGATATTCGGGGTTGTGGTTGATAAAGTTACAGATGAAATGAGGCGCACTGCAAAGACAGTGAACTTTGGCGTTATCTACGGCATGTCAGCATTCGGGCTTTCTGAGGCGCTGTCCATACCGCAGGATGAGGCAAAGAAGTATATAGAAAGATATTTTGAGAGGCATCCGGGAGTGAAGCAATACATAGAGGCAGCGATGGCTGAGGCAAGGCAGAAAGGATATACAGCCACATTGGCAGGCAGGCGCAGGCAGATACCTGAGATGCTCAGCCAGAATTCAAACATCAGGTCTCAAGGGGAAAGGCTTGCCGTAAATTCGCCGATACAGGGCAGCGCAGCAGACATAATAAAAATAGCGATGATAAATATCAGAAAGAAGCTGAGGGAAGAAAATCTCAGGGCAAGGATGATCCTTCAGGTGCATGACGAGCTTTTATTTGAAGCCCCTGAATCTGAGCTTAATTTTGTAAAGGATGTGGTTAAAAGAGAGATGGAAGGCGCTGTAAAACTATTGGTCCCCCTGAGGGTTGATATCGGGCATGGAAGAAATTGGGCAGAAGCGCATTGATATTTTTGACAAACCTGCTACAATGTATTCAATGAGAGGAGGGGGAGATGAAAATAAGGGTTAAAAGCACGGCCAAAAAGACCGCAAAACCGGCAAAAAAGACGGAAAAAATAAAGGATAAAAAGCCTGCTAAAAAAACACAGAAGACGGCTGTTGTAAAAGGGAAGGCAAAGGCAAAAAAGCCAATAAAATCAAAGAAAGAGATTAAAGAACAGAAAAAACCGGCCTCAAAAAAACCAACGCTCAGAAAAGCAGAGAAAGAGAAAAAACCAGCCGGCAGGAAGAAGGCGGTAGAAAAAACAGTAAAAAAAGAGCCTAAAAAAATTGCTCTGCCTGCGAAAAAGATAGCGCACATACCGCACAGGACTATAGAAAAGATAGAAAAAGAAGTTAAGGGATTTGCCCCCGCGCAAGAGTACGGTGTTGCAGTTACAGCAAAAAAAGCTCTTCCTGTTGAATATGGAGAGGACAGGATTACATTAATGACAGTTGATCCGTGGAAACTTTTTGCCTACTGGGAAGTAAAGGAAAATACACTGTCAAAGGTTAAGGGAACGCTTGTTTTAAGAGTCTACGATGTTACAGGAATCTATTTTGACGGCAAAAATGCCAATCTGGTTTTTGATGTTCCTGTTTTCGGAAGAATAGGAGACAGCTATATAGGCGTGGGGCCTGACAAGGCATTTGTTGTTGACATAGGCGCTGTTTCAAAGGCAGGGGAGTTTGTTGCAATGGCAAGGTCAAATCAGGCATCAACACCGGCATTAAAGGTTTCCAAAGAAGAAGGCGCGTTGCCGGAAGAGATATACGAAGTCGGGCCTGTAACCGGGTATTTTTAAAGAGTTTTTATTGGTTTAATTGGCGCGTCTTCTCAGAAAGGTCTTGCGGATAGCTCTGCCACTTTTTCCCGTAGTTCATCAGCAAACAGCTGATATTTGTCTCTGCCGGTCTGTTCTCCGGTTATATCCGGCAATGAAGGATATAAAGGTTTAGCAAAACGTATTGTTATCTTTTTAAATTTCGGCAGGAATGCGCCTTTTGGCAAGGCCTCAAAACTTCCTCTTATCATTGCAGGGACCACAGGCACGTTGAGCTCCAAGGCAAGGATACCGATGCCTTTTTTGAATTCCATCAGAGTTCCGTCATAGGACCTTCCGCCTTCGGGAAATATGCAGAGCGCCTTGTTATTTTTCAGTACATAGGCAGAGAGCTGGAGCGCTTTTCCAAGAAAGGTCTCAGGGTCTATGGGGATAACGTGAGCAAGCCCTGCAAAAAATGCAGTCAGCCTGCTTGTGAAATATTTCTGAAATCCCTGAAAATAAAGCGTCCTGTAAATTTTTAAAGGAAGAGCAGCAGCGACTGCAAAACCGTCCAGATTGCTGCAGTGGTTTGGGGCGATGATAAACGGGACAGGGGGTATATTTTCTACGCCTTTAACTTCAAGCCTGAAAAATATTCTGAAAAACGTTTTGATAAGCCCCATCAGGAGTGACACAAAAAACCATTCTATTGCGCCTTGCTTAAGCCCGATTTTTTTCTTCTCCTCATCAGAAGGCTCTTGCGAGAAAATATTCAAAAGCCCTTTTTCCGCTTGCTGATAGCGGACTGCTGACTGCGGACTATGGACTGCGGACTGTTTTATCTTCTCCACTATCTCTCCGACTGTCTGAATATCTGATGCAAATGTTTCGGGAAGTTTTATGGAAAATTTATTTTCAAGGCTTACAACAAGTTCTATCCTTTGCAATGAATCAAGGCCGAGGTCCAGTTCAAGGTTGTCTTTAGATTGAACCGCCGCCGGTTCTTTGAGAAAAGGCTTTACGCATTCAACCACATTTCTGCCTGTTTCATCTGCCATAAGTTCTTTATCTTCACTCTTAACCCTTTTCGCCACAGGCGAACCCGCCCGAGGCTGGAACTTTTCTTTTATCAAATCTTTAATCATGAATCTTCTTAATTTCCCGAGAGGAGTCCTCGGCAGAGGCTCGGAAGACAGCGTAAAACCTTTAATCCTCATGTAAGGCGGCAGCTTGCCTGAGATGCGGCTTAGGTCCCACCCCAATGCCTCATGGATATTGCCTGTCTGCTGTTTTTTTGCATATTCAAAATCGGGGACAATGATCGCATGAAGGGCTTCTATCCTGCCTTTTTCTTCAATGCCAAGCACGCAGATTTCTTTAATCAGAGGAATAGCGGAATATTCCTTTTCCACTTCTTCAGGATAAATATTCTTGCCTGAGCCGAGAACAATGACTTCCTTTATACGTCCTGTGATGAAAAGATAGCCGTCCCTGTCAATATAGCCGAGGTCTCCGCTGAAAAAATAGTCATCTCTTATCGCCTGCTCTGTTGCAGAGGGGTTTTTATAATAGCCCTTCATCACCATCGGGCCCCTGATTGCAATTTCCCCTTCCTTACCAATATCTAATACACTTCCGTCTGAAGGGTTTATTATTTTTATCTCTGCCGAAGGCAGAGGTTTTCCGGCAGAGCCGGGCTTCCGCTTGCTTATCGGGTTGAATGTAACAACAGGAGATGTCTCTGTAAGCCCGTAACCCTCAAGCACGGTAAAGCCAAGCGCCTCAAGTCCTGCCATCACTGCAGGGTCCAGCTTTGCGCCGCCGCTTGCAAAAAATCTGAATCTGCTTCCAAGCGCGCTGTGAACCGGTTTTAATATTGCCTTGCTGATATTGATGCCTGTTTTCTTTCTCAGGCTGCCGAAAATTTCCAACAGTGCTTTTATTAACAGCGGCAGAGGCGTGGTAAGCTTTTTAAACTTATCCATAATCCCGTTTTTTATCATCTCAAGCAATTGAGGAACGCCGACAAGAATAGTGACGCCGTTGTCTCTCATTGATGCGGTAATCTCAGGCCCCTTCAAACTCGGGGAATAGGTTATTGCCGCGCCTAAAAATAAAGGCACAAGGAAAGTGGACATGAAAGGATAGGTATGATGCAGAGGCAAAAGCGAAAGCACATTGTCGGATTTTGTGATAATGCCTACATTTATCAGAGCCTTTGCGTCAGAGCAGAAATTTCTGTGCGTAAGCATCACGCCTTTGGGCGTCCCTGTTGTTCCCGATGTATAGATGATGGAGGCAATGTCATCAGGCGATGTTTCAGGATAATGGGCAGCTTCTGCCGGAGCAAATCCGCACATCTCCTTAAAATCAGGGGCATCAAAACTTATTTTTCTTATCCCCAGCCCATTTGTTGCTTCATTTACACTTGCTTCTGTCTTTGAACTGAAAAAGATAGCCCTTGATTCCGAATCAATAAGAAGATTTTTTACAGATTCAGCATTGAGCTGTGAATCAATCGGAACAGCAATTGCTCCGGCAATCATGATTCCCAAGTATGAGGCGCACCATTCAGGCCTGTTCTCCGAGTATACGGCAATTCTGTCAGCCTTGCAGATGCCTGTTTTTATCAGGCAGGATGCGATGGCTTTTGAATCTGAAGCAAATGCGCCGTAGGTTATCTTCTTCCACTCGCCGTCAAAGTAGTTAAATGCAATGCCGTCCTTATGCTCTTCGGCAGTTTTAAGAAATAGGTTATGTATTGTATCGTCAGCCATTCATATTAATTATCTGAAAAGTTATGCAAAATAGCAATATAAGGTTAATCACAGTTATATGCCCCCTGCCTAACCCCTTTTCGCTTTCCGCAGTCCCGACTTGTCTGGATTGACAATCTATTTATGCAGGAGGCTGTACCTGTCTTTCGGCAATATTAAACTACCTTTGCACCTGTTTAAGTCTTAGTGCGATATACATGGCTGTCGCAAGTTGCTATGCGGGGCTATCCGCTCAGAGACTTCAGCCCCTATTCTGACCGACCCGTGAATCTTGCCTCTATCCAAATACAGCCTCTTGCGTGCACGCTCAAACGGCATCGGTTATAAAATGCGTATGTTAAAATATCAGGATGCCAAACAGGGAGCTTATAATTGAGGGGGCGCGGCAGAACAACCTCAAAAATATCACGCTCCGCCTTCCGCATGACAAGGTCATTGCAGTAACCGGAGTTTCAGGCTCAGGCAAGTCATCTCTTGCATTTGACACAATCTTTGCAGAAGGGCAGTGGAGGTTTATTGAATCCCTGTCAACTTATGCGCGGCTTTTCCTTGAAAAACTTGACAGGCCTGATGTTGACGCAATCCACAATATACGTCCTGCCATAGCCCTTGAACAGAAAAATCCTGTCAAAGGCTCGCGCTCAACAGTGGGAACTCTTACGGAAATCTATGACCTTCTGCGGCTTCTTTATTCAAAAATAGCAACTCCATTCTGCCCCAGGTGCGGGAAAGAGATACGGAAATGGGATGCCTCTCAGGTGGCCAAGGAATTAACTGAAAAATATACGGGAAGCAAGGCAATAATCATCTTCAATTCTTCGGAATCACTTGAGAGCCTCAAACAAAGGGGTTTTCACAGGGCATGGATTGATGGAGAAGTACTTGAGTTGTCAGTTGTCAGCCGTCAGCTGTCAGAAAAAAACGCTGAACGCCGAACGCTGAACGCTGAACGCTTTGATATCGTTCTTGACCGGCTTGTGATAAAAGATGAGCCGAGGCTTTCGGATTCCATAGAGATGGCATGGAAAGAGGGAAACGGAAGCATGAAAGTTATCCTCGTTGATGCAGTTCACGGTTCGCAGTTCACAGTTCACAGTTTTTCTTCCGAGAATGTATGCGATGAGTGCAATATCTTTCTTCCTGAGCCTTCGCCGCTGCTGTTCTCCTTTAATCACCCTATTGGAGCGTGTCCTGAATGCAAAGGGTTCGGAAATATTCTTGTTTATGATGAAGAACTTATAATCCCGGATAAGTATCTTTCCCTTTCAGAAGGCGCCATAGGCGTATGGGAAAAAGCCGGATATAAGTGGTGGAAAAAACAGATGATTGCAGGGGCTAAAAAAGCAGGCATTGATATAAAGAAACCTTTCAATGAGCTTTCAAAGGAAGAAAAAGGCAAGCTCTTTAAAGGCACAGATGATTTCTACGGCATAGACAATTTTTTTGAGGAGCTTGAAACCAAAAGATATAAACTGCATGTCAGGGTATTTCTGAGCAGACACAGGAAGGCAGCTGTATGTCACGCGTGCAAGGGCAAAAGGCTGAAAAAGGAATCGCTTGCATATAAGGTTTCCAATCTTGATATCGCCGAAATTTGCGAACTTCCTGTTTCAGGGCTTATAAAGTTTTTCACTGATGCTGACATATCACGATTTCAAAGAGACCTTGCGAAGGAACCTCTCAGACAGATAAGTCTGAAACTTCAATTCCTCAGCAGAGTCGGCCTTGATTATCTCAGCCTCAGCAGGCAGGGCAAGACGCTTTCAGGAGGAGAATATCAGCGCGTAAATCTTTCAAACCAGCTCAGTTCCCTGCTCACCGGAACGCTTTATGTGCTTGATGAGCCTACAGTCGGGCTTCATCCAAGGGATACCGAAAGAATCGCAAAGATAATGTCTGAACTCTCAGGGCTTGGCAATACGATAATTGTTGTTGAACACGACAAAGATATTATCAAAACTGCCGACTGGGTGGTGGAGCTGGGCCCCGGAGGCGGCAGTAATGGAGGAGCGGTTGTATTTTCAGGAGCAATGGAAATTTTTTTGAAAGCAGACACGTTGACGGCACAATACATCAACAAAACGGGTATTAGGGATTTGGGATTAGGGGTTAGTAAAACTAAACCCCGGCCCCTAACTCCTAAATACTTTGTATCACTGAGCGGCGCCTCGGGCAATAACCTTAAATCCGTTGACCTCAAAATACCAATAGGGACCCTTACGGCAGTAACCGGAGTTTCAGGCTCAGGCAAAAGCAGCCTTGTGGTTGAGACATTTTACAGGGCACTGGCAAAACATTTTAAGGTTGAACCTGATGTGCCGCTGCCGTATAAAGGCATAAGCGGAACAGAGCACATAAAAAACGTAAAACTTATAGACCAGGCTCCGATAGGCAAAAGCCCTCGTTCAAATGTACTTACCTATCTTAAAATGTTTGACCCTATCCGCAGGCTTTTTTCAGAACAGCACGAGGCAAAGGCGCACGGATACAGCCCGGGATTTTTTTCATTTAATGTTCCCGGCGGCAGGTGTGAGACATGCAGGGGCGAGGGGTATCAGAAGATGGAGATGTATTTTTTTGAAGACCTTTATGTGACGTGCGAAGAGTGCGGAGGCAAGAGATATAAACCTGAGGCATTGAGGATTTCATATCAAGGCAAAAATATTAATGACATCCTGAACATGACGGTTGATGAGGCTTCGGATTTCTTTTCAGGTATCACACAGATTAAAGGCAGGCTGTCATTAATGAAAGACATCGGGCTCGGTTATCTCAGGCTCGGACAGCCGGCAACAACCTTTTCAGGAGGCGAGTCGCAGAGGATAAAAATATGCAACGAACTGACAGGGATTAGGGACTGGGGATTAGGGGTTAGTAAAAACCAATCCCCAACCCCCAACCCCCATTATCTATACATTCTTGACGAACCTACGGTCGGGCTTCATTTCAAAGATGTGAAGGCATTGCTTGACGTTCTTCAGAGGCTTGTTGATACAGGAAATACAGTTCTTGTTATAGAGCATAACCTTGATGTCATCAGGGCAGCAGACAAAATTATTGATTTGGGGCCTGAGGGCGGGGAAAGGGGAGGCAGGATAATATTTGAAGGAAAACCCGAAGATATAATAAAATCAAAAACATCATATACAGGAAAATACCTGAAAGAGTATTATTTGTAGCATTAAAAAGCGGCAGAAAATACAAATAGCAATCCCCACTTCTTGCAACATTTTTGTATAATACGAAATGGTTAAGAACAAACAGTTCACAGTAGAATTTGCGGCAAAGGCTTTGCTCAAACGTGGTGTTATATCGGAGGAGCAGTGTAAAAATATAATATTAAAGGGCAGTGATCAGAAGGCCAGACTTCAAAAACTGCAGGATACTGCGCATCCAAGACACCTCCACAGGCAGCAATGCCCTATTTTACCCGCTGAAGTAATATCTTCCTTTAATATCGAAATTCCCGGCAAAGAAGGCAGAATACTTACAGAAGATGCCATTACACAGGTTATTGCAGACGAAACAGGGGTAGAGTATAGAAAAATAGATCCCTTAAAACTGAATCTTGATATAGTTACTTCTTATGTGTCCCGGCCATTTGCTATGAGATATCTTGTTATTCCAGTTGATGAAAAAGACGGCATTGTAACATTGGCAATTGCCGATCCATTCAATCTTGAACCTGTTGAGAGTCTGGAAAACGCAAGGAAGATCAAGGTGAAAATCGTGCTCAGTTCAAAGAGCGACATAATTAAAATCGTGCGTGAGTTCTTTGGATTCCGTATGTCGGTTGAAGGAGCGGAGGCCGAGGCATCGTCTATCTTTGAACTTGGAAGTCTTGAGCAGTATGTCAATCTAAAAGGGCAGGGTGAAATAGAGGCAACAGACCAGCATATAATAAATGCAGTGGAATATCTCTTGCATTATGCATTTGACCAGAGGGCCAGCGATATCCATATCGAACCTAAAAAAGAAAAGGCTTTTGTCAGATTGCGAATAGATGGAATATTACACTATATTCATACAATCCCCAAAATTATTCATGCCCCCATTATATCAAGAATAAAGATGCTTTCAAGAATGGATATAGCTGAAAAAAGAAGACCACAGGACGGAAGAATAAAGACAAATTATAACGGTAAAGATATAGAAATAAGAGTGTCAACGCTTCCTGTCGCATTCGGAGAAAAAGTTGTCATAAGAATATTCGACCCTGAGGTGCTTCTTCAGGACATTGACCATCTCGGATTCTATCCGCGCGAGTTTCAGCTCTACAATTCCTTTATCCGGAGACCTAATGGAATCATACTTGTTACAGGTCCCACAGGCAGCGGCAAAACCACCACATTATATTCTACGCTTAGGGCGCTGGCATCGCCTGATGTGAATATTATTACCATAGAAGAGCCGATTGAAATGATTGTTGAAGAGTTCAATCAGGTTGGGGTTCAGCCCGCTATTAATGTGACGTTTGCCAATATTCTGAGAACCATCCTCCGGCAGGACCCGGACATTATAATGGTTGGTGAGATACGCGATAAAGAAACTGCAGAGAACGCAGTTCAATCCGCCCTTACAGGACATCTTGTTCTGAGCACATTGCACACAAACGATGCGCCATCGTCCGTTACCAGGCTTCTTGATATTGGGGTGCCTGCTTTTCTTCTGTCATCAACTGTAATAGGCATAGTCGCGCAGAGACTGGTAAGAAAGATATGCCCTTACTGCAAAAAAGAAGGGGCGCTTACAGAAGAAGAAACAGACCATCTACAGCTCGTTAAAAAACCTTACAAAATATATTATGGCGAGGGTTGCCTTGAATGTCGCGGCACGGGTTATAGAGGGAGAACAGGCATTTTCGAGGTGATGGAATTCACTGATAAACTAAAAAGACTGTTAAATGATAAAGCAGAACTGTCCACGATTTATGATGCTGCAAAAGCAGACGGCATGGTTAACCTGCGGCAAACAGCCATAAAGAAAATGCTTGAAGGTATTACAACTTACGAAGAGGTCATATCTGTAACTGGATAGAACATAAAATTTTTTGAGTGAGCGCCGAAGCGAAGCGGGCAGAAGATAACGGAAAAATAAGAGGTGAAAACATGATTAAAATCTTGCTTTTAATTTCAGTATTTTTTATTTTTCTGGCAGGGTGCGCAAGTAGCGGAGGCCCGGTGCTGTATCCGAATGCTCATTTAAAGGCCGTAGGCAAAGAACAGGCAGAAATTGATGTTGGAGAGTGCGAGCGCCTTGCCAATGAATATATCAAGACAAATCCCGGCGGCGATGTAGCCGGCAGCACGGCAGCAGGAGGTGCGGGAGGCGCAGTTGTCGGAGGAGCTGTCGGAGCAGTGACAGGGAACATAGGCAAAGGCGCTGGCATAGGAGGCGCAGCAGGAGCAGCCGGAGGCTTTGTCCGGGGAATATCAAAATCATCAAAGCCGAGCCAGGTCTATAAAAATTTTGTGTCTCGTTGCCTCAGGGAAAAAGGCTACGAACCCATAGGCTGGCAGTAACTACACTATGTTTTTTTGCATGACAAAAAGAGCACTTCTTTTTCTTCTGGGTCTTTTAATTGCCGTCAATATCATAGGCTGCAAAGAGAAACCTGCTGAAACAATCACAACCGTCTCAGAAAGCAATTCTCACGAGCCCGCGTACGGCGATGCACTGATAGTCGGCTCCATTGGAGAGCCGAGCAATCTTATATACATGCTTGCAAGCGACAGCGCATCCCATGATATTGCAGGGTTAATGTTTAATGGGCTTGTTAAATACCATACAGACCTCAGCGTTATCGGAGACCTTGCGGAGTCATGGGATATTTCATCAGACGGCCTTGTTATAACCTTTCGCCTGAGAAAAGGCGTGAAATGGGCTGATGGGGTTCCGTTCACCGCGGACGATGTAAAATTCGGATTTGACACAATTGTAAATGAAAAAACGCCGACTGCTTATAAAGAAGATTTTCTTCAGGTTAAAAAGGCAGAGGTTGTTGATAAGCATACATTCAGGGCCACCTATGAAAAGCCGTTTGCGCCTGCGCTTACTTCATGGAGCGGCATAGTTGTTCTTCCGAAACACCTTCTTGAAGGAAAGGATATAACAAAGAGCGAGTTCGGAAGAAATCCCGTAGGCCTCGGGCCCTACAAACTCAAAAGATGGACTTCGGGGCAGGAACTGATCCTTGATTCATATAAAGAATACTTTGAAGGCAGGCCTTATATAGACAGGTATGTTTACAGGTTAATCCCGGACCTCGCAACAATGTTTCTTGAACTTAAGGCAGGCAGCATAGATATGATGGGGCTGACGCCGATACAATATACAAAGCAGACAAATACGGATTTTTTCAAAAATAACTTTCAGAAATTCCGCTATCCTGTTTTTGCGTACACCTATATGGGATTTAACCTTAAACATCCTTTTTTTCAGGACAAGCGTGTAAGGCAGGCAATAGCCTACGCAATAGACAAGAGCGAGATAATTGATGTTGTGCTTTTCGGCCTCGGAAGCCCTGCAACAGGGCCTTATGTCCCGAATACATGGCCGTATAATCCCAATGTAAAAAAATACGAATACAATCCTGAAAAAGCAAAAGAGCTTCTTAATGAGGCGGGATGGGAAGATACGGATGCTGACGGATTGCTGGATAAAGACGGAATACCCTTCAGGTTCACGATATTCACCAATATGGGCAATACGCTCAGAAAAAATGCTGCAACGATTATCCAGTGGAGGCTTGCAAAGGTGGGGATAAAGGTTGAGATACGGGCGCTTGAATGGTCCACATTTATTAATGAATTTATAGACAAGAAACGTTTTGAGGCTGTAATACTCGGGTGGAGCATAGGGCTGGACCCTGACCAGTATGACATCTGGCATTCATCCAAGACAAAACAGAAGGAATTTAATTTCATAAGCTACGGCAATCCTGAAGTGGATGAACTCCTTGAAAAAGGCAGAAGGACCTTTAATATAGAGGAACGCAAAAAGGCATATTTCAGGATTCAGGAGATACTCGCTGAAGAACTGCCGTATCTTTTTTTATATGTGCCTGATGCAACGCCGGTTGTTAGTGCAAGGTTCAAAGGAATAAAGCCTGCGCCTATCGGCATAACCTATAATCTTCCGAAATGGTATGCGCCGCAAAAAATGCAAAAACATAAGGTGGAACAATAGATGACCGGTTATCTGATAAAACGGCTGTTTGAGATGATTCCCACGCTCGCAGGGATAACTTTAATTTCATTTTTTATAATCCATCTTGCTCCCGGAAAACCCACTGACATTCTCACAGAGTTAAATCCGAAGATAACGCCTGAGGCAAGGGAAAGGCTTGAAAAGATGTATAACCTTGATAAGCCGGTGATAGTCCAATACGGCCTGTGGCTGAAAAGAATTGTAAAACTTGATTTCGGCGAGTCATTCTCAACTGACAGAAGGCCGGTTATGCAGAAGATATGGGACCAGAAACAGTCCCTGCTTGACAGAAGGCTATTCATCACATTGATGATAAATCTGATAACGTTTGCAATCATACTTGCAATCTCAATACCCATAGGCGTCTCATCGGCAACCCATCAGAATTCTCTTTATGACAAGTTAATGACAACAACTGTTTTCATCGGGTTCGCAATGCCCTCCTTCTGGTTTGCGCTTCTTTTAATGATGTTCTTCGGAGTATATCTCGGTTGGCTTCCGATTTCCGGTTTGAAATCCCTGAATTACGATGCATTGCCTTTGCTCGGCAAGATATGGGACAGGGTAAGCCATCTTATTCTTCCTGTTTTCATCTCGGCATTCGGCGGCCTTGCAGGTGATTCAAGATTCATGAGGAGCAGCATGCTTGAAGTTATAAGGCAGGATTATGTCACTGTTGCGCGGGCCAAAGGACTGCCCGAGAAAAAGGTCATCTACAAACATGCGCTAAGAAATGCCCTGCTTCCGCTTATTACTTTAATTGGTTTATCCGTGCCCGGGATGATAGGCGGCAGCGTAATTTTGGAGAGTATTTTCGGCATTCCGGGCATGGGGCAGTTGTTTTTCATGAGCGTTATGACAAGGGATTATCCTATGGTGATGTGCATTCTGACAATCGGAGGTTTTTTAACGTTGATAGGGAACCTGCTTGCTGATATCGGTTATATGCTTGCGGATCCGAGGATACGGGCAAAGCAATGAAAGAGCATTCTTTAAATGACGTTTTCTGGAGAAGATTCAGGAAAAACAGGCTTGCAGCAGCCGGAGGGGTTGTTGTGGTTCTTATGTTTTTTGTCGCTGTTTTTGCGCCTTTAATATCTCCTTATAAACCTGACGACATTGACAGAAAACATGTGCTTGAAGCTCCAAGCGTCAGACATCCGCTGGGCACAGATGACCTTGGCAGGGATGTATTGAGCAGGATGATTTTAGGGTCGCGAATATCATTGTCTGTGGGTTTTGTTTCTGTAGGCATAGCAACACTGATAGGCATTTTTCTCGGTGCGATATCAGGATATTACGGCAGATGGGTTGACAGCATAATCATGAGATTCATTGACATAATGCTCACGATACCGACCTTTTTTCTCATCCTTGCTGTTATTGCGTTTATTGACCCTAACATCTGGAGTTCTTCTGCGATACCGGGCTGGATACGGGAAAGCCTAAAAATAATACTCATTGACCCTAATATAATGAATATTATGATAGTTATCGGGCTTACGTCATGGATGGGCGTGGCGCGGCTTGTAAGGGCAGAAGTCCTTTCATTAAAAGAAAGGGAATTTGTCCTTGCAGCAAGGGCCCTGGGAACAGGGGATATGAATATAATCTTCAGGCATATAATGATAAACAGCATGGCTCCTGTGTTTGTCTCTGCCGTTCTTGGGATAGCAGGCGCTGTGCTTGTGGAATCTGCGCTCAGTTTCCTCGGCATAGGCGTTCAGCCTCCGGCGCCAAGCTGGGGCAATATCCTCACATTGGGAAAGGACAACATAGAAATTGCATGGTGGCTTTCTGTTTTTCCGGGGCTTGCCATCCTGATTACCGTCCTTAGTTATAATCTTGTGGGTGAAGGGCTGAGGGACGCACTTGACCCCAGGCTCTGGGATATGGAAATATAGACGCATGATAATCAAGGGGAAAAACTGGAAATTCGGAAATGACGTTGACACTGATGCAATAATTCCTGCTCGGTATCTTAATACCTCCGACCCCAAAGAACTTGCAAAACACATAATGGAAGATGCTGACAAGGATTTCCCAAACAAGGTAAAAGCAGGAGATGTTATTGTTGCGGGCAAGAATTTCGGATGCGGCTCATCAAGAGAGCATGCTCCGATTGCAATTAAGGCAGCAGGCATTCAGGCCGTTATTGCAAAGAGTTTTGCAAGGATATTTTACAGGAATGCGTTCAATATAGGGCTTCCCATCTTTGAATCTGAAGAAGCGTCTGAAAAGATAAAAGAAGGCGATGAGATTGAGATAGACGCGGATAAGGGAATCATAAAAAATATCACGAAAGACGAAACTTATAAAGCAAATCCGATACCGCCGTTCATGCAAGAGCTGATTGCATCTGGCGGGCTTGTGGAATGGACGAAGAAGAAATTAAAAATTTGAAGGATAAAAGAATATGAAATCTTACAACATTGCAGTTATACCCGGTGACGGAACAGGCCCGGAGGTCATAGCAGAAGGGATTAAAGTCCTGAACGCGGCAGAAGAAAAATTCGGGTTCAAGCTTAATCTCACATATTATGATTTTGGCGGAGACAGGTATTTAAAGACAGGAGAAGTCCTGCCTGAGAATGCAGTGTCCGAGCTTAAAAAACATAATGCAATATATCTCGGCGCAATAGGGCATCCTGATGTAAAGCCCGGAATTCTTGAGAAAGGAATACTTCTAAGATTGCGTTTTGAACTGGACCAGTATATCAACCTCCGTCCTGTAAAGCTCTATCCAGGCGTAGACTGCCCGCTAAAGGATAAAAAACCGGAAGACATAGATTTCGTAGTTGTCAGGGAAAACACGGAGGGATTATATGCAGGAGCAGGAGGAGTTTTGAAAAAAGGCACTCCTGACGAGGTTGCTGTGCAGGAATCCATAAACACCCGGAAAGGCGTTGAGCGGTGCATAAGATACGCGTTTGAATACTGCAAAAAAAGAAACAAGATGAAAAAGCTCACGCTCTGCGGAAAGACAAATGTGCTGACATTCGCATTTGACCTTTGGGAGAGGACCTTCTATGAAATCGCAAAGGAATATCCTGACATAAAGGCTGATTATGCGCATGTTGATGCAATAACAATGTGGTTTGTTAAAAACCCGGAATGGTTTGACGTGATTGTAACTGACAACATGTTCGGAGATATCATCACTGACCTCGGCGCCATGATACAGGGCGGAATGGGTATTGCCGCAGGAGGAAACATTAATCCCAAGGGCGTTTCAATGTTTGAGCCCATCGGAGGCTCTGCGCCAAAATATAAAGGGAAGAATGTTATCAATCCGCTGGCTGCAATATGCGCCGGCGGCATGATGCTTGAGCATCTCGGAGAAGAAAAGGCAGGCAGGGCCATAGAAAACGCAGTAATGAAAATAACGGGAAAACATCTAAAAAGCCTTGCAGCAGGGCAGATGGGACACTCTACAACAGAGGTTGGCGCCATGGCAGCCCGCTATGTTAAGGAGGCGCAAGCAAAACAATGAAAACTGAACATAGAAAGCAAAAAAGAATACCTTTCAACCACGGCATCCTGATAAATAATTTAGTGATGGGCAATGCCACGGATATAAGCGAGGAAGGCCTGTATGTGCATACAGGCAGGATGTTCAGCAAGGGAAGCGTGCTTGAAATATCCGTACCTGTTAAAAGCCGGGTATTAAGCCTTAAGGCAGAGGTGAAACACTGCGAAGAAGGGGTTGGAATGGGAATGGAGTTTGTTAATATTGACCACTTCCAAAGAGACCAGCTGAATATAATTTTAGCGGAATTAGAAGCAAAGGCGCGGGGCACGGACAAAAAGAAGATACTTATTGCGGACGCTAATGAATCAGCAAGAAGGATGAATAAGAGCAGGCTTGTTTTAGACGGGTTTAGCGTGCTTGAAGCAAAAAGCCCGGAAGAGGCATTAAAAATACTTCAGGAAGAACAGATAGATATGGCCATACTTGACATTTATATGATGCCGGTAGACGGTCTTGACCTGATATCCCATATCAGACAGATGCCGCAGTATGTGGACATTCCTGTAATAGCATGGGCTGCAAAGAACACACCTGAGGTGATTGAGCAGGCAAAAAATGCAGGGGCAACAATATTCCTTCCTAAGGCAACAACCTCACCGATAAAAATGAGCGAGAACGTTAAGAAACTGCTGAAAAACAGCTAAGATGCTCCCTTTGCAAATTGAAAGATTAATAAAGGAAGCAGAAGCGGCAAGAAAAAAGGCTCTTGCGCCCTACTCCAAATTTACTGTCGGCGCTACGCTGATGACCAGTGGCGGCAAAATCTATCACGGCTGCAATATTGAAAATCCCTCATTGATGCTGAGCTTTTGCGCTGAAAGGGCTGCGCTTATCAGTGCCCTCGTGGAAGGAGAAAAAGAGTTTAAGGCGCTTGCAATCGTATCAGGCAGTAAAGATTATTGTTTCCCGTGCGGAGCATGCAGGCAGATGCTTGCAGAATTTGCGCCTGAGATTGAGCTATATCTTGCCTCTGAAAAAGGAATAAAAAAATTCTCCATTGCCGAACTTCTTCCGCATCAGTTTAAGAAGATATAACACTACGGATGCTCAAGCATTGATGTCTGGGGGATTATGCGTTTATACTCTTCATAAGTTACTGCAGAATTCCACCTGTCTGTAATTTTCCCTATGGCAACTGCTCCAAAGAACAATCCTGCAATTAATATTGCGAAAACGAGCGGATTCATAATACTGTTTTTTGTGAATGCCATATCAAGCGCTCCCTTTGCAGGGCAATGGCTTACGCAGGTAAGGCATCCTGTGCATTCAGGAGAGTGGATCCTAATCTTCCTGTCAACAGGAAGAAGCGAAGGACAATTTTTTGCGCACTTCCCGCAATCAATACACGCATCCTTATTCCTTGTTATCTTCAGCGGGCTGCACAGGCTCAGAATTCCGAGGAGCGCTCCGTAAGGGCAGAGATACCTGCACCAGAAATTTTTAATAAACAATGAGAAGATAAAGAGCAGCGATAGGGAGATAAGGGTTGTGGTTGTCATCATTGTGAAGAAATACAGCATCTTCACATCTGCAATCTTATAGTAATCGCCTTCAAGAAAATGCAGTATTGCATCAGGAGGCATTTTTATAACAATCACATAAACAAAAAATAACAGCAGGGCATATTTTAAAGACCGCAGGGGATAATCGGCGTATGGTTTTAGAATAAAATTTCTTCCGAATATTTTCCTGCCGAGTTTCCAGACAGTATCAGATAAAGCCCCTACAGGACATATCCATCCGCAAAAACTTTTTTTCAGAAGTAAAGCCATTGAAACAGCAGCGGTAAATATCACAAGCCCGGCAGGATGAATGCGGTCAAAGATGCCAGTAGTGAGCCAGAGCTTTAATGCCATCAAAGCGCCGATTGGCAGAAACCCTTCAACTGAGGGCGGGCGCATGGATAAAATGGTTTCAGGCGCCGGAGTTAAGGTTTCAGCATAAGTAAAATGCTCAACAAACAAGTAGAACTTGTATCCCGCGTAAACGAGGAAGAAGAAAATACCCCACTGGACTGTATATCTTAGATACCTCAGATAAGAGCGGTCAATTTTTTCCATGAAATAATATTAACTGATTTTCTGTGGAGAGAATATGATTTTAATCAGGATTATTTCTCTAATATCTGCATGTCAAGCAGCCTTGCGCCGTGTATAACCCGCATTATAATTACCGTTGACCCTTCAATCTTGAAAATAGTTCGGTAATTACCAAATATAAGATGGCGGTATTTTTCTCCCAGTTCCTGTGCCTCAGGAATTACAGCACATCGCAGCGGAGAACTTTCTAACGTTTCTATCTGATGTTCTACTTCCTCTGTCAATCGAAGAGCCGCTGTCTTGCTGTCTCTTGAAATATAATCAAAAATATCCTGAATATCAGTTTCAGCTGCACGGGTAATCTCAACCTTGTATCGTTGCACTTCGCTTAAGCTCCCTCAAAAAATCCCTTGCAGGCCTGGTATGGCCCTTTTTTACATCCCTTTCAGCCTCTGCCATTAAAGCGCGCAGGTTAAGTGTTTTTAGTTTTCTCTCAAACGACTCAACATCAATCAACACAACATCAGGTTTGCCGTTGACCGTAACAATTATCGGCCTGCCGGTGCGGTGGAGCTGCTTAAAGACCTCGCCAGTTTTTCTCTTCAAATCAGAGACGGTTTTAATATCCTCGGTAATGCTTACAGGCATCTTATCTCACATCCTTTCTAATACTAAATTTAATATGAAATATAATACCATAATTAGCGAAAAGTTAGGAGCGGCTTTTTTTGCTGGGAGGATATGATTTTAATAAGGAATATCGCTTTTCCACCGCTGCTGAGCTGGAATATGCTTGGTAACACGCGCGCCACGCGCCGCCTTTTGGCACATTGCTGTATATTACTTATGTCCTTTTATCAATGCGACAATAAGCCAAATAGATAGCAACAGCACTAATAAGCCATATGAAAGCAGATTTAGATTTCTTGTTGTTGTCTTAATCTCACTAAAATCCACATCCTTCATCTGTTTTTTAACGCTCCTGTATTCTATCCACCACGTTGCGAAAAAGAACGGAACCATCAAAACAATAAATGCTAAGGGAACCATCCAGTATGCATGTTTATCATCAGGTGCAATCCATGCAGCGCTGAAAAAAGTCATTATTACAGACGCAAACGTATTGTTATACAAGGTATGTGTAAATGGTAACGAAGAAATAATTAACCCCATTCCGATCTCAAGCGCTAACATTGCAGCCCATGCAAGAGGAATGCCGATTATTGTAGATTCTAAATTTGCAATTGTCATTATCTTCGTGGAACGACTGAAAGGAATCTTGAGACGACTGTGCAGATACCATGATTCAAGAATTACAATTGGTATCAGCGATATGAACATCCCCGGCCAAGCAAGGACCAGCATAGGTAAGCCTGCATTTGCTAAGGCGTCAGAAGGCCATGCAAACATAATTAACGTCATTGCTGTAATCAATTTAAGGATTATCGCCATATTTTCTCGACTAACATATAGATGAATTATTCCATTCCCCGAAAACTGCCTAAATGTAGCACGTCCATCAGGTTTTGTAAATCCCCTTAGAAGAGCCGCTGACTTTCTCCTTACCCCATTCTTAGCCAATCGGCAATGTTCTGATTCGTATCCTGTTGTCTTCAAAAACTACAACACTTCCGGCTATTAAGGCGTCTTTTATTTCCGAAAGATGAGATAGCAGCAACGCAAGCTGTAATTGAGGTCGTTTATCGGTGCAGCGAAAGAGGACTACAGAGGGTTTGGAGTTCTGTCGCAGCGCAAGCAAAGTTCCGAAGTACAAGATCCATAGAGGTTGAACCGCCATAGTTTGAATAAACTCTTAGAAAGCTAAAGAGCTAACGCGATCTTTTCCGCGCAGCCGTCCCGTAACGTGCTATTCTCTCCCTGACCTCAAAACCTATCTTCCTTTTCTTCGTCTCCGGCGGTGTCATGAGCCCTCTTATTGCATAGAATACAACATTGAACTGTGAGTCATATTTTTTCTCCATCTCCTCCAGTTTCCGCTCAAGGTCTTTATGTGTTGCAAGCATCTGGCGAAGACTAATGAACGTTCTGACAACATAAACGCTCATTGCTACTGCCTGCTTGCTGTTCAAGACAGTGGCAGCCATAATCGCGCCGTGTTCGGTAAAGACCCACGGCAAGAAACGAGGGTCGCGGTGCTTCTGTGAACCGGTCGCAAATTGCGACTGGTTCGATTCGTCCTTTTGTGTCTTTAAGTTTTCCCATTCTTCAGTGGTCAACTGAAAAGCGAAATCCATCGGGAATCTATCCATGTTCCTTTTCACCTGTTCGTTGAGCCTCTTTGTCGTGACCCCGTAAAGCTCTGACAGGTCAGCATCCAGCATAACCTTTTCTCCACGGATCATCAGAATCTTTTTTTCGATCATCTCGACAGGAATCAGTGCTTTCATTATTCCTCCAAATTTTCCCCTCAATCATACCCCTTCAAGCGCAGGAATTTCAAGAGAGAGAAAATACGATAATCAGGGAAACTCTATAATGAGGCTTAACATCCCGCATTCCCCTGCCAACATCATGGCAGTACAGAAAAAGTTTCTACCGTGAGAGCCTGAATAGCAACTTTTTGACCAGCCCTGCACTTTCTTTTACGGATACAACATCGGTTTCTATCATTAATTCCGGTTTTTTCGGCTCTTCATACGGCACATTCATACCGGGCACAGGCCAGCCCTTCGCGCCTTTTTTATAGATGCCCTTCGGCGCCTTATGCCTATAGACCCTTTTGCGCTCTCTTTTCATAGTGACCTCAAGCGGGCATTTAAGATATATCTCCGCATATTTCGGAATCAATCTTCTTGCGAGGGTCCTCCATTTTCTGAGGTTTCCTGTCGCATCTATTATTACGTTATGCCCCTGCCCTGTCATCATCTTTGCGAGATATACGAGGGAGCGGTAAACAAGGTCCCTCTCAAGGCCTGAATAAGCAGGCTTTGGCGTGACAATCTTTCGGAACTCATCCATCCTTAATATGATAAATTTTGGATAGATTTTCTTGATTTCATCTGCAAGCGTGCTCTTGCCGCTTCCCGGAAGCCCTGTCATCCACAAAACAAAGCCCTTCATGTAATAAGTTTAATACCAAAGGAGAAATATGGCAATTCAATAATCCTGTGTGGTATCATATCTCATCTTTTTTATTTTTCTTCCAAGAACATGGCTGAAATTGTCCCTTTCAAAGGGGTCCTCTACAATATGTCAAAAGTTTCCGGGGAGGATGTAATTGCCCCTCCTTACGATATCATTACGCCTGAACACAAAGAAAAACTCTACGGCAAAAGCCCTTATAACATTGTAAGAATTGATTTCGGCAAAGAACTTGAGGGCGATAACGAATTACAGAACAAGTACACAAGGGCAGTGGGCAGTCTCAACTCATGGCTGAAAGAAGAAATCCTGCATAGAAGTAAAATGCCTGCTTTTTATGCCTACGAGATAGATTACAAGAGTAAAGACAGCCGTAAAAGGCTCAGAGGTTTCTTCAGCCTCGTACGACTTGAGGAGCTTGGCAGGGGCGTATATCCGCATGAATGCACGCACTCTAAGCCCAAAGCTGACAGATTAAACCTCATGAAAGCCTGCAAGGCCAATATAAGCCCGATTTTTTCTCTTTATAACAGCCCTGAGAAAAAGGCATCAGAAATAATAAACAAGGCCATGCTGCAAAAGCCTTATATGGAGGCGAAAGATTCTGACGGCGCAATCCACAGGCTGTGGATTATTGAAGCCAAAGAAGATATTGAAGTAATCGGTAAGGACCTGAAAGGAAAACCCGTATTCATTGCTGACGGCCATCACAGATATGAAACAGCGCTTGAGTTTAAGAAGATTATGGATGCAGAGACTCAGAGACAGAGTGATGCGAAGATTTCCGCTGATTCACCGAAACCATGGGACTACGTTCTTATGTTCCTTGCCAATATGTCGGATGAAGGGCTGACAATACTTCCCGCGCACAGGCTTGTTAAAAAGCTGCCTGAAAATCCTCTTGATATCCTGTCACAACATTTTGCAGTAGAAATTCTCTCCTCAAAGGATGACATTGCAGGGGCATTATCCGGATATGAACATGCTATCGGCTTCTGTCATCGCAATAGTGATAAGCTGTATTTGCTCAGGCATAAGGGCGCTGGGCTTGAAAACATAAGCCCTGCATTAAAAGGACTTGATGTTACCATACTACATGAACTAATATTTAAGAAACTGCTGAATATCTCTGAGGTGGCATACGAGATGGATTCTGCACAAACAAGGGATATGGTAAAAAAAGGAATTTATGACGCTGCATTTTTCCTGAATCCTACGGGGGTTGCGGATGTTGAGAGAGTTGCCCTTTCAGGAGAAAGAATGCCGCCAAAATCCACATATTTTTACCCTAAGCTTTTAACGGGAATGGTTATTTATAAATTCAGGGAATAATTAACTGTCAACAAGGAGGATTTTCATGTCAGTCAAAGTAGCGATTAACGGATTCGGAAGGATTGGAAGGGTTTTTTTAAGGGCCAGCGCGTCATGCAAGGATTTTGATGTTGTTGCAATAAATGACCTCACAGACGCAAAGACACTGGCGCACCTGCTGAAGTATGACTCTGTGCACGGGATATTTAATGCGGATGTAAAAGCAACCGAAGGAGGCATAAGCGTAAACGGAAAGGAGATAAAAGTCCTTGCCGTCACAGAGCCGGAGAAGCTTCCTTGGAAAAGTCTCGGTATTGATGTGGTTCTGGAATCAACCGGAAGATTTACAGACAAGGCATCGGCCTCAAAACACCTTGATGCAGGCGCAAAATGGGTGATAATATCAGCTCCTGCAAAAGACCCTGATGTTACGGTATGTCTTGGAGTAAACGAAGAGACGCTGGACCCTTCAAAGCATAAAATCATTTCCAATGCCTCATGCACCACGAACTGCCTTGCGCCTGTTGCAAAGGTGCTGAATCAGGAATTCGGCATAGTGAGAGGCTTGATGACAACAATACATTCATATACAAATGACCAGCGCATTCTGGACCTTCCGCATAAAGATTTAAGAAGGGCCAGGGCTGCTGCAATGTCAATGATACCGACAACAACCGGCGCTGCAAAGGCAGTGGGCCTTGTCTTGCCTGAACTGAAAGGCAAGCTTGACGGTATGTCAATAAGAGTCCCGACCCCTAATGTCTCTGTTGTAGACCTTGTGGCTGAACTTAAAAAAGATGCGACTGCTGAACAAGTGAACGCAGCCTTGAAAAAGGCGGCTGAAGGAAAGATGAAGGGGATTCTTCAATATACCGAAGAGCCTGTTGTATCAATAGACTTTAACGGCAATGCCCATTCTTCTATTGTTGACGCCTCTGTTACAAAAGTTCTGGAAAACAGGATGGTAAAAATCATAGCATGGTATGATAATGAGACAGGTTACAGTTCGCGGGTGCGCGACCTGATAATCTATCTCACAAAAAGGAGTTAGCCTGCGATGGCAAGGAAGAACAATAATCATAGTCATGTCCCGATTAAAGACGTCCTGAACAAACTTACAATTGAAGAGCTGAGCATTAAAAGCAAGAGAGTTTTTATAAGGGCGGACTTTAATGTGCCTCTTGATGATAACCTTACCATAACTGATGACGGCAGGATTCGTTCCACCCTGCCTTCAATAGATTATGCAATAGACGAAGGGGCGAAGGTTATACTTGCTTCCCATCTCGGAAGGCCCAAAGGAAAGGCAGACCCAAGATTTACACTTGCGCCTGTTGCAAAGAGGCTGCAGAGGCTTCTCGGCAAAGAGGTTATCTTTGCGCCTGACTGCATAGGCCCGCAGGTTGAAAGCATTGTTTCAAAGATGAAGGAAGGAGATGTCCTTCTTCTGGAAAATCTCAGGTTCCATCCCGGAGAAGAAAGAAACGACGAAGAATTTGCCAGGGCTCTTTCAAAGCTTGCGGACTATTATGTGAATGATGCTTTTGGAGCGGCGCACAGGACGCATGCGTCAATTGTCGGCATCACCAAGTTTCTGCCTTCAGCCGCAGGTTTTCTCATGAGAAAGGAAATAGAATATCTTAAGGGAACGGTTCATAATCCTGTGAGGCCGTTTGTCGCTATACTCGGAGGCGCGAAAGTCTCAGGCAAGATAGGAGTTCTTGAGAATCTTGTTGATAAGGTTGACAAGGTAATAGTCGGCGGCGGAATGGCTTATACCTTTATTAAGGCAATGGGATATGAAGTCGGAGATTCGCTTGTAGAAACAGAGATGCTTGAATTTGCAGAGATGATACGGAAAAAACTTATAGCCAATAATGTGAAATTTTATCTGCCTGTTGACAGTGTGGTAGCGCAGAGCATGGAGGCAGGCTCAGAGACAAAACTGGTTACTACGCAGGAGATTCCCAAAGGCTGGAGGGCGCTTGATATAGGCCCGGCGTCTGTAAAGCTTTTCTCGGAGGCTCTGCAGGACGCAAAGACAATAATATGGAACGGCCCTATGGGGGTTTTTGAGATAGATGCATTTTCAAGGGGCACTTTCGGTATCGCCCATTCCGTTGCTGATGCATACGCCCTCACGATAGTCGGAGGAGGAGACACTGACCTCGCAGTTCACAGGGCAGGCGTATCTGATGCGATATCCTTTATATCAACAGGAGGCGGGGCCTCTCTCCAGCTTCTTGAGGGCAATGAACTGCCCGGCATTGCTGCGCTTACCGATAGAAAAGAAGAGTAGAGTAGAGGGCGATTAGCTCAGTGGTAGAGCGTTCCCTTCACACGGGAAAGGCCGTGGGTTCGATACCCTCATCGCCCACCATTTTTAATCCCAATACCACATGTCCGTTCTATTTTCTCATCAGCAATCTATTGCCGCAGTTTCTTGAATGTCTTTAAAGCATCAGGGTCAAACACGATATTCTTGCCGATCCTATTGTGTTTCAGGATGTCATCCCTGACCCATCTTCTAATCGTTATCTCAGCAACTTCAAGATATTCTGACGCCTCTTTGATAGTAAAAGGAGACTGCTTTATATCACTGAACACGTCTTCATGGGTATAATGTTCTTTTTCAAAACCAACCCTTGCAATAATAGAAAAGAGCCTTTCCCTTTCCCTTATAGGCATATCAAGGATTTCTTTATAAACCTTTCTTGCTGTTATCATGGTTATTAAACCTCCCTTAGATATTGCTTAAGTTCACGATAGAAATTTTCATGAGTTCCTATCATGTAAAATACTATAGTATGGCCTTCTGTTTTATAGGCTATTAAATATTCCTGTCTCTGAAACTTAAATTTATGCACCCTTAATCCGGATAAGTCGCCTTTTTTAGCCTCTCCCGCATCAGGATTGTTTATAACCCCTTCAACTTCATCCTCAATTGCCAACTGAAAAGCCCTGGATTGCTTTTTAACAAACTTCTTAAATGGCGGTTTATATAAACTATCCATGATTAGTATAATGATAATTTATTTTATCATGCTTGTCAATAAAAACCCTACTCTAGTGCTTTTCTGCATTGCGAGCATTGAACACATTATGCTATCATGACGCAAATAATCTATATCTGCCGTAGAAGTAGATTATATGTTCGGTGACAAGATATGATGAAATTGATTGACATAGGTTTTGATCCATGGTTTGAAGCACATGTCGATGCCATTCGCTACGAAAATCAAGGCATTGCTCGCGTGTCAGCAGTTGACCGCAATTCCTACATTATCAGGAATGAACTTGGAGAAATTCCTGCTGAACTTGCGGGGAAGATCTATTTCCATGTTGAGTCATCGTTTGAGCTGCCTTGTGTTGGCGATTGGGTCACCGTGCAGTATCACAATGACGACACTTCGGCAATCATCCATGGGGTCTTTCCACGAAGAACGTTTTTACGCCGAAAACGTGCCGGCGTAGAAGTGGACTACCAGATGATTGCAGCTAACATTGACATTGCTTTCATTGTTCAGTCATGTCACTTTGACTTTAATCTACATAGAATGAATCGGTATTTAGTAATGGCAGCTGACGGTCATGTTGAGCCGATTGTCATTCTTGCCAAAACGGACTTGATCACCCACGATGAGCTGCAACAGAAGCTTGCGGCTATTAGACATGCTGGCATCACGACCAGAGTTATTGCCCTCAGCAACATAACTGGCTCCGGATTTGATGAATTTCAGCAGGTGTTAATGCCGGGGCGCACATATTGCCTGCTTGGATCATCTGGCGTCGGCAAAACTACACTGATCAACCACCTGATTGGACGGGATGCTCTTGATACTAAAGCTGTCAGTGGAACAGGAGAAGGCACACACACAACAGCGCGTAGGCAACTCATTGTTCTTGATAAAGGAATGATGTTCATTGATACACCTGGAATGAGAGAACTAGGCCTTCTGGGTGCCAGTGACGGTGTAAACAAAGGGTTTGAAGATATTATTGAGCTTTCCATGGCGTGTCGCTATGCTGATTGCAGCCATACTCAGGAATCAGGCTGCGCAGTTCTTACTGCAATTACAAACGGTGAGTTGAGTCAAGAGCGCTATTCCAGCTATATGAAGCTTAAGAAGGAATCTGAGTACCACGAAATGTCGTATGTGGATAAACGTAGAAAGGACAGGGCATTCGGACGCTTCATTAAGACAGCAAAGAAGAATATGAAAAGATGAATAACGTACACCGAACACCGGCATCCAGCCGACCGCGAGTAAGCGTGGTGCGTTTTTTATTCAGGCCTTTGTGGCGCGTCGGCTGATGCATTTCGTTGCGCGGAGAATATAAAATTAGACGACTTAATGGTTGGCACGGGGAATGGATTTTCAGAAAGGGCGTCTATCTTTTTGCCGGCTTCTTTTTTTAACGATTTATCAAGATTTTCAAGGTCATTTTCCGCATCGGGAATGAATTCAATCTTATAGGCCATGTCTCTTTTTTATCTTCTCCCAAGAGATGTTCTTAGATCTGTCATGACCTTTCAGCCTTTTTTCTACTTTTTCAGCAATCTCAAGATGCTCAAGGATGTCCTCGGCCTGTCTTAAAAGCTCGTATTCCTCTGCAGAAAGAATCACCGCCGCCATGTCATTGTTCCTAAGGAACTTATTTCTTCTTGCTTTTCTTTTTATGCGTTTCACAGCACTTGCACATGGTCTTCCCTCTCTTATGTTTTATAATCAGCCGCCGATCCGTGACATTGCCTGATAGACATTAAGGTCGCTTTTGTCGCTGATATGGTGCCGTTCCGGTTTTATCTCAATCGCAAGCCTGAGGAGCCTCTCTATTTCGTCATCAGGCGCAGCGCCTCTTAATGCGGGCTTTAAATCAATCTCTGTTTCAGAGAATAAACACGGCTTGAGTTTTCCGCTTGAAGTCAGCCTCAGGCGGTTGCACTCTTCGCAGAAATGGTGGGTTATTGCGCTAATAAAGCCGATGACGCCTTGCGCGCCTTCAAGCCTGAAATATTTTGAAGGCCCGTTTTTTCTTACGCGCACAGGCGTAAGCAGACCCAAGGTCTCAACAATGGATTTTATTTCATCGCGGGATATATATTTATCCGCGCTCCAGAACCCGCGGCTTCCAAAAGGCATGAATTCTATAAACCTGACATGATAATCACTGCTGAGGGTTAATTTTGCAAAGTCTATTATTTCATCTCCGTTAACCCCTTTTATCGGAATCATATTTATCTTTACCGGAAGAAGCCCGCTTTTCCTTGCAGCTTCTATTCCGCGAAGGACGACATTCAGGTCTCCGCCCCTCGTAATTTCTTTGAATCTTTCAGGCCTGAGCGAATCAAGGCTTACGTTTACCCTGTCAACGCCTGACTCTATGAGCCTTTCAGCATACTTTTCAAGCAGGATGCCGTTTGTCGTAATGCTCAAGTCTTCGATGCCAGGGATATTTTTTATTGAGGAAGTCAGGCTTGTAATGTTTTTTCTTGCCAGGGGCTCGCCGCCTGTCAGCCTGATTTTTCTGACGCCAAGCCCCGAGGCTATTCTTATTATTCTCAGTATCTCTTCATAAGACAGAATCTCTTTGTGCTCTATCAGGCGCAGCCCGTCAGAAGGCATGCAATAGACACAGCGCAGGTTGCACCTGTCGGTTATGGATATGCGCATGTAATCTATCGTCCTGTTAAATTTATCTCTCAGCTCCGCCATTTACTTCTTGCCTTTTTTAGTCATATCTTCCAGTTTTTTCTTTGCGAGAACAGCCTCCCTGGATTTCGGATATTTATCTTTAAGCTGTTCAAGGATTCCCCTCGCTGCCTTCTTATCGCCCATCTCAATAAATGAATACCCCTGTTTTAAAAGGGCGCCGGGAGCCTTTTCGCTTTTTGGATAATTTTTCAGAAGCGCATCATATTCAACGATTGCTCCTGCGTAGTCTTCTTCAGCGTAATAGGATTCAGCAATCCAGAACTGGGCATTGCCGGCAAGCTTGTCTTTCGGGAATTCTTTTTGGAACGCATCAAATTTTTCCCGGGCCTCTTTGTATTTTTTAGTTTTGAAAGAGGCGTAGGCTGCTTCATAAACCTTTGCAGGATCTTTTATCTCGGAGGTTTTTGTCTCTTCAGTCTCAGTTTTCTTTTCTTTTTTTACGTCCTTTACATCAGGCTTGTCTTTTGCCGCGGCATCCGGTTCTGTTTTTGGAGAGAGCTTTGCCTGTATCTCCTTCAACTGTGTTTCAAGTGCGGTTATCTGGGAGCGCAACAGATCCATTTCTGAAGATTTATCTTTCAGCGCCTTGTCAATAAAATATTTATTCTCGTCAAACCTTCCTGTCAAAGACTGAAGGTCTTTAGAGATTCCGGAGACCTCTGAGCGCAGCGACACCATGCTTTCTCTCATCGCATTAAGCGAGTCTTCTTTTGCTGATTTTTCTTTGATATCGGCAATCTCTGTCTTAAATGCAGACTTTGTCTCTGAGGCCTCTTTCTTTACATCATAGGAATCTTTTTTAAGCTGATTAACATCAGCTTTCATAACTTCAAGCTCATCAGTCAGGCAGCCCGCAAGAAACAAGAAAAAAATTACAATAAACCTTTTCACTTATTTACCTGCTTTTCCTGATATAAACTGAACTCTTCTGTTTTTCTGCCAGCAGTCATCGGTCTGCTCTTTGCAGAGGGGTTTTTCTTCGCCCAGGCTTATCGTGTCAAGCTTGCTTTTTGCCACGCCTGATGATACGAGGTAATCCCTTGCGGACTTGGCCCTTTTTTCTCCGAGCGCAAGGTTGTATTCATTTGTGCCTCTGTCATCGCAGTGCCCCTCAAGAATCATCTTTGCATCTTTATTTTTCATCATCCAGTCTGCTACTGACTTGAGGGTTGGTTTTGCATCTTCCCTTATAGTGTATTTGTCAAAATCAAAAAGTATATTCCCGAACATGGAAGTTTTTGCCTCTGTGACTTCCTTTACCGGCACGGTTTCCACCTTCTTAGGCTCTGCCTTTGCCATAACCGGAGCTTCTGCCTTCTGTTCAACAGGAGCTGCTTTTTGGGCTGTTTCTTTTGGAGCTTCCTGCTCAACAGGTGCGGTTACTGCTTTTTTTGCGCATCCGGCAAAAACAAAAACTAACACGAAAGATAAGAACAACAACAAAAACTTTTTCATAAAACCTCCTCCTTCACTATTTAATTTGGCGACCACCTTGGGCCAAAGGCCCGTAACCACGGCGGGGTTATTTTCTTTTGTGCTTCTCCGTTGGCCCTCATTATGTAAATGCCATTTCCTTCGTTTCTGTCAGATGAGAATATTATAAATCTTCCGTCAGGAGAAAATGAAGGGTCTTCATTGTTGCCTTTGTCTGTCAGCTGTGTAAGAGAGGCGCTGTCAGGAGAGATAATGAAAATCTGGTGCTTGCCTGAGACTCTCCCGACAAACACGATTTTTTTTCCGTCAGGAGACCAGCTTGGCGAGGTATTATACGAGCCTTCAAAAGTCACTCTTCTTGTGTCATGGCCGTTCCTGCTCATTATATATATCTGGGGGGTTCCGCCGCGGTCTGATACAAAGGCGACAAGTTTTCCGTCAGGCGAGACAGCAGGCGAAATCTCTATCCATCTTGCAGAAGTTATGCGTGTAAGTTTTGAATCTGAAATCCTAAAGTTATAAAGGCCATACGTTTCATCCTGCGATGATGAAAACATAATCTCATCTCCGTCAGGGGAAAAATTGCCTGTGATATTAAGCCCTCTGGAGGCAAAAACTTTTTTTTCAGTCATTTTCGTAAAGTCTAACAAATATATACCCCATTGTCCACCCCTTTCAGATGAGTAAACAATTCTCTTGCCGTCCTGCGACCAGTGCGGCCTGAGGACAAAATTCCCTTTAATTCCGAGCCGTTTAATATCTGTGCCGTCCCATGACATCATATAAAGCCCCTTTTTGCCCTCGTCTTCCGCAACAAAAGCCACCTTGGTCCCGAATATGCCTTTTTCTCCTGTAATATGCTGGTATATATCGCCTGCAATAGTGTGGCCCAGATGCCTTAGAGATGCCTTTGTTCCTTTGTATTCTCTCTTTAACACCTCTCTGCCTTCGCTTGTATCATAAAGCGATACAACTGCCGTGAGGTTTTGTTCTCCGCGCACAGTTCCCTTTATAACAGCCTCTGCGCCGATTACAGTCCAGTTTTTAGGGTTGAACGCTTCAGCCGATTTCTCTAAGTAGGCGGCCTTGTCAATGGAGAGGAAAAAACCCGTGAACTCAAGGTCCTCCCTTATGATGTCTGCAAGCTGCTTTCCCTCTGTGCCGCTGAGTTCCTGAACAGCTATCGGGAGTTTTTTTATCGCCGGAGAGGTTATATCAATGTAAATCTTTGCTTCGCAAGTTGAAAGTTGAAAGTTAAAAGTTAAAAATGAAAAACAGAAGAAAAATATAAAAACTTTTAACTCTAAACTTTTAACTCTAAACTTTTCGTTCATGGTTTAAATACCAATCCCATTTCCATCTCATGCGGAGGAGGAGATACAGGGCTTGCTTTATTAATAGCTCTCAGAACAGAGCGGTCAAAAAGCACATTGCCAGAGCTTTTTTCAACCCTGTTTATTTTAACAGTTCCGTTCGACATTATTGTTACCGATATTATTGCCTCAAGGTTTTTCCCCCATGCATCAGGAAAGGCCCAGCGCTGCCGTATCTCTCCTCCAATCCTTTCAGAATAATTTTCTAAGGTTGAAGTTTCAGCGCTGCCCTTTGCAGGAGCAGCGATATCTTTCCCTTGCTTGTCTGTTCCTTTTATGGAAATTATATTTCTCAGTTTAACGACGCGCTTTGCCTTTTTCGTTGCTGCCAGCGCCGCGATTCTGTCCTCGCTGTATTGTTTTGCATCCTCTGAGGCTTTGCTTTTTGAAGGCTCAGAAGGCAGTTTCATTTTTTGTTCAGGCTCGTCCGGCTGCGCCGCTGTGCCTTCTTTGTCCTGAGCCGCCCGGGATTGCCCGCTTACTTCAGTGCTGACAAGGCTTACAACATACGCAGAGGGCAGAGTGAAGCGGTTTGCATTTTTAATTGTTATCAGTGTTATAAAGATAAAAGTCAGGTGAAGCAAAAAAGAGAAGAATGCAGTAAGTGGAAGGCTTGGTTCCTTCATTTCCCTTCTATGTTTATCTTCGGCTCGGTTATCATTCCGAGTTTCTCTATTCCTGCCTCCTTTATGTCGCTCATCACCTGAACAACAAAGCCGTAGGGCACATCCTTGTCAGCCTTAAGAAAGACATTCGGATTTAATTTGCTGATCGCAGTCAGCTTCTCCTTCATCTCAGACATAGACGTGGGTTTGTCATTCATAAAAATAACGCCGCCTTTTTTTACAATAAGCGTTATCCTTTCTTCCGGGGGCAGGTCTTTGCCTTTTGCCTGAGGAAGATTTACGTCAATGCCCTGCTGGAGCAATGGCGCTGTCACCATAAAGATTATGAGCAGCACGAGCATTACGTCCACGAAGGGCGTAACATTTATCTCTGAAAGCACGCCTCTGTCTCTGTCAGCCTTCATGGCGTTTCCTTTGTAAAGAAGTCAAGGAGTTCCTCTGAGAAGTCCTCCATCTCTATAATCAACTGCCGCGCCCTGCTCAGATAATAGTTATAGGCAATAACAGCGGGGATTGCCGCTGCAAGTCCTGCTGCTGTTGTAATCAATGCCTCTGCAATGCCAGGGGCCACGACTGCCAATGATGCTGAGCCTGCCGCGCCTATGCCTCTGAAGGCATTCATTATTCCCCAGACAGTTCCGAATAGGCCGATGAACGGCGTGGTTGAGCCTGTGGTTGCGAGGAAGCTGAGGTATTTTTCAAGCTTTGCCGATTCAAGCGCTGAGAACCTTCTGAGCGAGCGTTTGATTTCAGCTTTATCAACGATATTTTCCGAGGAGGTAAATTTAAATATGTTTGAAAGAGGGCTGAGGTTAAGCGCACGTGACGCAGTTAAAAGCCCTTTCAGGTCGCGGCCTGCCCTGTAGGAGCGCAGGAATACGTCTGTCTCTTTGTTGGCCCTGGAAAGGTACCGGTATTTATAAAAAATGATGGCCCATGATACGACAGAGAAAAACAGCAGGATAAGCAATACAACTTTAACCACATAGCCTGCCTGAAGAATCAATTGAATGGCAGAGTGTTGCATAAGCACCTCTCTTAGTTTAAAGTTAAAAACAAAAAATAAAAATTAACGAGCGTCATTATTATAAATTAAAATCTTTCTTTCTTCCACAATTTTGATTCAGTGCCCTTTTCTGGACTGGACAAGTTTTTTAGCTGTCGTGCGTATCACTTCTGCAACATTCCTGTTCTTTTCAAGAGACATGAGGTCTCTTAGTTTTAGATTGAACAAAAGCGGGATTGCCACTCCAGCAGGCGTTTTGGGATTGCTCACAACAGCAAGAAGCACGCCGTAATTTTTCATCCATTCTTTTGTGCGGGTAATGGCCCTCAGCGCTTCGTCAGGAATAGAGCGGGAACGCGCAAACATCTCTATCTCCGCCTCTTTTATCTTCGGGTTGTCAAGAACCGCCATGACTATCTGCTTGTTTGTGTCTTTTATGAGAATGGACCTGGCCTCGCGGCCGCCTCTCATTGCAAGCAGTCTTTTCTCAGCTACCGTCAGGTTCTGTATCTTCTGAAGAAGGGTCTGGGTGCGCTGTACAGCGGCCTCTTCTGTTTCTTCCTCAAGCAAAGCGGATACTTCCACGGGAATCTGTAAGATTTTTACAGCCTCTTCCCTGATATTTTCAGGCGTGTAAGGGCTTTCAGCCAGCACCTTCAGGATGTCGTGTCTCTGCATATTTGCTTTTAAAACATCTTCAAACAAGGACGGCTCTCCGGACTCTGAAATCAGCGCCTCTATCATCTCTTTGGATGCTATGGAGAGGTCAACGCCTATGCCTTTATGTTCGTCCATTCCGCTTATTCCTTCTTCAAATACAGGAAATACTCTATATTGCCTTTCTGCCCTGCAACAGGAGACTCAAACACACCGACAGTGTGCATTCCTGAAGTCTCAACCTCTGCTCTCACAGAATCAACTGTCGCAAGCCTTTTTCCTTCTTCTCTCACAATTCCGCCCTTGCCTACTTCGCCTTTGCCGACTTCAAACTGAGGTTTTACAAGCGCAAGTATTTCGCCGTTCTCCTTCAGGAATTCTAACACTTTGGGGATAACCTTTGTAAGAGATATGAAGGAGACGTCAATTGTTGCAATATCAATAATATCAGGAATCCTTTCTCTTTCAAGATGCCTGATATTGGTCCTTTCAAGAAGAATTATCCTTGGATCATTTCTTAAAGCCCATGCTATTTGTCCGTAGCCCACATCAATGCAATATACTTTTTTTGCTCCCATCTGAAGCATGCAGTCCGTAAAACCGCCTGTTGAGGAACCGACGTCCATTGCTGTTTTATCTTTTAAGTCTATGCTGAAAAAATCTATGGCAGCCTTGAGTTTCAACCCTCCCCTGCTCACATAGGGGATGTCTTCACCTTTAAGCTCTATAACCGCATTGGCATCAACCATCATTCCGGCCTTTGCAGCAGGCATGCTGTTAATGAAAACCTTCCCCTCCATTATCAAAGCCCTTGCCCGCTCCCTGCTTTTAACAAGTGCCCTGTCAACCATTATCTTATCAAGACGATCTTTCATAGTTTTATAGTGAGTTACCTTAATAATTATACTGTATAGATGGGATAAAAATTGCGAATTATTGACAGTCCATGCGCTGCTTTATATAATCATGCTAAATGTGTAAGCATTATAAAAATAATGTTACGCGCAACAAGGGGAACAAATGAAAGATACTCTGAAGCCCGGAATTGAATATGAACATAAGTTCGTTGTTCCACCCACAAAAACAGTTTCAGCGCTTTACCCTGAATCAGAAGAATTTTTAGCGATGCCAGAGGTGTTCGCTACGGGCTTTATGGTTGGTCTTCTGGAGTGGACTTGCATCAAGGCGATAAATCCGCACTTAGATTGGCCAAAAGAACAGACCGTAGGTACTCACATCGACATAAGTCATGTAGCTGCAACTCCTCCGGGTCTCGAGGTAACGGCAAAAGTGAAATTGACAGAAGTTGACGGTCGGAGGCTGTTATTCGAAGTTGAAGCACACGATGGTGTAGACCTTATTTCAAAAGGCAAACACGAAAGATTCATAATCAATAAGGAAAAATTTGATGCGAAGATAAAGGAAAAAGCGAAGAACAAAAACACATAACGACTCGCTCCGAAAATTAATAGGGACAGCGACCGTTAAAAATAGTTTATAAATATATCTATCAGAGCCTAACATTTCGTGCGGACTCTTTTTCGCTGCCTCGCACAGTTCGAGCGTTAGGTTTACAAAATTATCAATAATTGCAATAATAAGTCATAGATTATATTGAATGAGATAGAAAACTCTTATTTTTGGTAAACTGTAGCAATGGGCAAGCATGAAAAGCTTTTACTAAAAATCTTAAATGGCGCTTCTGATGCAAATATTCAATTTGAAGATTTATGCGGCCTGTTAAAACATTTAGGTTTTGATATGAGGATAAAAGGCAGCCATCACATATTCAGAAAAGAAGCAATAATAGAAAAAATTAATCTGCAACGTGATGGTAATATGGCAAAACCTTATCAGGTTAAGCAAGTAAGGAGCGTTATTGTGAAATATAAACTCGGAGGGACTATTGATGTATAAATATGAAATTATTATTTACTGGAGCAATGAAGACAATGCGTTTATAGCAGAGGTGCCTGAACTTCCCGGCTGCATGGCTCATGGAGAAGCTCCTGAAAAGGCATTAAAAAATGCCAAAGAGGCGATTCAATTGTGGATTGACACAGCAAAAGAATTCGGAGATGAAATCCCCGAACCCAAAGGTAACAAGCTGATATACGCATAAATATTTTTTAATATGTTCAACTCAATCTCAGCGAACTTGCGTAGGCGTTAAGAGAAATGCCCTGCAGGACTGATAAATCCCTTCTTCATCAATTCCGTACTTTTTCCTTAATATAGCCTGCGCGCCCTGCTCTACAAATTCATCAGGTATGCCGAGGATTTTAATCTTTGTATCAGGAATATCCGTGCTGTTCAGATATTCAAGGACTGCGCTTCCGAATCCTCCGGCAATCATGTTCTCTTCAATTGTGATTATCCTTTTTGTCTTTGATGCAATTTTCAGGATAAGTTCCTTATCAAGCGGTTTTATGAATCTTGCATTTATGACTGATGCCTTTATCCCGTCTTTTTCAAGCCTCTCTGCTGCTGCAAGAGCGGGATGGACAACATTGCCTATTGCTATCAATGCAACATCAGAGCCTTCTTTTAAAATCTCTGCCTTTCCAATTTCAATCTCTAACCCCTGTCTCCTCGGCGACTCGCCTGAGGCGAGACCCCTAACCCCTGACCCCTGACTTACTTTCCCTCTCGGATACCTGATTGCCGAGGGGCCGTTGTGTTTTAAAGCGAGTTCAAGCATGGCTTTGAGTTCCATATCATCCTTCGGCGCCATGACAGTAAGATTGGGAATATGCCTTAAATAAGAAATGTCAAAGACTCCCTGATGTGTCGGGCCGTCCTCGCCGACTATGCCTGCCCTGTCAATCGCAAAGACAACAGGCAGGTTCTGGAGGCAGACGTCATGGATTATCTCATCATAACCGCGCTGAAGGAAGGTGGAATATATTGCGACCACAGGCCTCAATCCCTGCACTGCAAGCCCTGCCGCAAATGTCACTGCATGCGGCTCTGCTATGCCGACGTCATAAAATCTGTCCGGATATTTTTTTTCAAAGCATTCAAGCCCTGTTCCTTCCCTCATTGCAGCAGAGATGGCAATAACCCTCTCGTTTTTTTCAGCAAGCTCTGTAAGCGCCATGCCGAATATTTCACTGTATGAAATAGCACTGGTGTCGCTTACAGAAGAGCCGGTTTCTATTTCAAACGGCCCTACTCCGTGAAATATACACGGGTCTTTTTCAGAGAACTCATATCCCTTGCCTTTTTTTGTGATGACATGGACTAATGTAGGCTCTGTTGAGTTTTTGATATTCCTGAAGGTCTCTATCATCAGTTTGATGTCATGCCCGTCTATGGGGCCTACATAATTAATCCCGAGTTCTTCAAACAATATCCCCGGCAGAAAGAGCCCTTTCAAAGTTTCTTCTGCCTTCTGTGCAAGCTTTGAAACCTGATCACCAAACTTTGGAATACCCTCAAGGAATGATTTGGTTTGCTTTCTAAACCGCTGGTAGAGGTCTCCTGTAAGTATTCTATTTAGATACGCAGACAAGGCCCCTACGTTTTTTGAAATTGACATCTCATTATCATTCAGCACCACGATAAGGTCTTTTTTCAGATGCCCGGCGTGGTTCAGCCCTTCAAACGCAAGCCCGGAAGTCATTGCGCCGTCGCCTATAACAGCAAGCACTTTAAACGTTTCATTTTTTCTATCACGCGCCGCTATGATTCCTAATGCCGCTGATATTGATGTTGAGCTGTGCCCTGTACCGAATGCGTCGTGGACGCTCTCTTCTATCTTAGGAAATCCCGAGATGCCTTTATGTTTTCTGATAGTTTCAAATTTTTCATATCTCCCTGTGATGAGCTTATGCGTATATGACTGGTGTCCTACGTCCCATATAATCTTATCAACAGGGGAATTGAACACATAATGAAGCGCCAGAGTCAGCTCTACGGTGCCGAGGTTCGGCGCAAGGTGCCCGCCGTTAATTGATACGCGCTCCACGATTATTTCCCTCAGTTCTGCGGAGAGGCTGTTCATCTCCTCAACTGACAGGGATTTCAGGTCATCAGGGGACTTTATTTTTTTTATGAGCTTCAACTTCTTCTCTCAAGCATGTATCCTGCAATCTTTCTTAAAGGCTCTGCCTTAGCTGAGAAGTCTTTGATGGAAAATATTGCCTCCGCTATCAGTTCCTCCGCCTTTTTTCTGGAAGATTCAAGGCCGTATATTGAAGGATAGGTCATCTTCTTTTTTCTTACATCAGAGCCTGTGGTCTTGCCGAGTTCATCAGTGCTGCCTTCTATATCAAGTATATCATCTATCACCTGAAAGGCAAGGCCGATGTTTTCTCCGTATCTTGTAATTGCGCTAAGCGAAGGCTTGCTGCAATTTGCGAGGATTGCGCCGGCCCTTAGAGAGCCTGATATAAGCGCTCCTGTTTTATGTTTGTGGATGAAAGAGAGCGTGTCTTTGTCAGGCTCTGCATTTTCAGAGAGAAGGTCCTGCGCCTGTCCTCCGACCATACCGTGAATGCCTGCCGTGAAGGCAATCTCTTTTATAGCCCTTGTCAAAGCCGTGTTTTTGATGTTTCTGTTTGAGAGCGAATTTGCCATCATGTAAAACGCCTCTGTGAGAAGGCCGTCTCCTGCAAGTATTGCCATGCCCTCTCCAAAGACCTTGTGGTTTGTCGGCTTGCCGCGCCTTAAATCATCATTATCCATCGCAGGAAGGTCATCGTGTATCAATGAATAGGTGTGAATGAGCTCTATTGAAGATGCAAAGGCAAGTATGTCTTCGGAATCCCCGTCGCATGCCTCATGCGCTGCAAGGCAGAGGATGGGCCTTATCCTTTTCCCGCCGGCAGACAGGGAATAGGTCATAGAGTCTTTTAAGGCCTGCGGAATAAAATTCGGAGAAAAGTATTCTTTAAGAAATAAATCTACAAGTTCCTTTTTCTCTTTGAGATATGCCTTGATGTCCATAGGTTATTCCCATTCAATAGTGCTTGGGGGTTTTGAGCTTATGTCATAAACAACGCGGTTTACGCCTTTGACTTCATTTATTATCCTGTTTGATATCCTTCCCAGAACTTCATAGGGAATCTGCGCCCAGTCAGCTGTCATTCCGTCAACGCTCGTAACAGCCCGGACAGCGATTACATTGTCATACGTCCTTTCATCTCCCATTACCCCGACGCTTTTTACAGGAAGGAGAACTGCAAATACCTGCCAGATTTTGTTATATAGACCCGCCTTTTTAATCTCATCCAGAACTATTACATCCGCTTTTCTTAAAATAGCAAGCCGTTCTTTTGTAATATCGCTGATGCATCTTATCGCAAGCCCGGGCCCCGGAAACGGATGGCGGTTTATAGTCTCATCAGGCATCCCTAATTCGCGCCCGAGCACTCTGACCTCGTCTTTAAACAATTCCCTCAGAGGCTCAATCAGTTTCAGCTTCATCTTTTTAAGCAGGCCGCCGACATTGTGATGGCTTTTTATTGTCGCTGAAGGGCCTTTGAATGATGTGCTCTCAATCACGTCAGGATACAACGTCCCCTGCGCAAGGAATGAGACATTCATTATCTTCATGGCCTCGTCTTCAAACACCCTTATGAATTCATTGCCGATAATCTTCCTTTTTCTTTCCGGGTCTTTTACGCCTTTGAGTTTTTTAAGGAATCTTTCAGAGGCATCAACGTATTTTATCTTCATGTGAAAACTCTTCTTCAGCATGAGCTCAACTTTTTTTGCCTCGTCGTGCCTTAGAACACCGTTGTCAACAAAGATGCAGGTAAGCGCATCGCCTATTGCCTCATGGACAAGGACTGCTGTGACAGATGAATCAACGCCTCCGCTTATTCCGCATACGACCCTTTGATTCCCCACCTTTTCCTTTATCTCATGCTTTGCAGTCTCTATAAAGGATTTCATAGTCCAGGTTGGTTTAGAGCCGCAGATGTTGAAAATAAAATTCTTTATTATCTCCCTGCCTTTTTCCGTATGGACCACTTCTGGATGGAACTGAAGGGCATAGAAGTTTTTCTTCTTATTTGCCATTGCCGCCACAGGAGAATTGTCAGTATGGGCAATTGATATGAATCCTTCGGGATATTTTTCTATCCTGTCTCCGTGGCTCATCCAGACAACAGCCTGGCGTTGGGCGTTGGGCGTTGGGCGTTCGGCTATGCCGCTGAACAAGTCTGAATCATCGTCAATTATAAGCTCGGCCCTGCCGTATTCCCTTTTTGCGGCTTTTGCAACCTTGCCTCCAAGCAGATGAGCCATAAGCTGCATGCCGTAACATATGCCGAGAATCGGAATGCCAAGGTTAAATATTTTTATATCAGGGATTGGGGAGCCCTTGCTGTAAACGCTTGAAGGCCCGCCTGAAAGAATAATCCCCTTCGGCTTAAAATCCAGTATTTTTTCAAAAGGCGCATTATACGGAAATATCTCGGAATAGACGCTGTTTTCTCTCACGCGCCTTGCAATAAGCTGGGTGTACTGCGAGCCGAAATCCAATACCAGGATTTTATCTTTAAGCATAGTTAATAATTATAGAAGATTAGCGCAGTAAAAGTCTAAAGGCTGTAAATGCAATATGTGCTTGACAATATATTCCAATACTTTAATATATAGATTAGTATATAAGAGAAAAGAGAGGTAATATGCGTTCACTGGATAAAAGAGCTGAACTCCTCAGGGCGATAGGCCATCCGGCAAGGATTAAAATACTTGAAGAGCTTATGAAGGGCGTGAAATGTGTCAGTGATATTGAAGGATTTCTTGGCATAAGCCAGCCTAATGTATCGCAGCACCTTTCGCTCCTCAGGCGATACGGAGCGATTGACTATTACATGGACGGCAGGCTCAAGTGTTATTTTCTCAGGGATCCGATAATTCCTGACATAATAAAGATTCTGAAAAAGGATTACATAAAGGAGTTGCCTGCTCCTGCGTGTTGTCCGGTCACCAAAAAAGGGAAATATCCCGGTACAAGAAAACATTAACTTTACGGAGAGGATAGGATGGACATCAAACTGACAAACCTTTCAAGCTGCGCGGGTTGAGCTGCAAAGTTCAGTCCTTCGGACCTGTCCCACGTGCTGGGGCAGCTGCCTGACATAACAGACCCGAATGTTCTGGTTGGCCATGCCAATTCAGATGACGCAGGGGTTTACCGCATTACGGATGATGTCGCGGTTGTTCTTACAACTGATTTCTTTACGCCGATAGTTGACGACCCTTACTGGTTCGGCGCTATAGCTGCTGCAAACGCGCTCTCGGATGTATACGCAATGGGAGCAAAGCCGCTTGTTGCCTTGAATGTCGCCCTCTTCCCGAATCAGCCTGAATTTTTCCCTTTGCTTAAACAGATTATGAAGGGCGGCATAGACAAGATGTCCGAGGCCGGGGTTTCTATCATAGGAGGCCACACCATCAGAGATAAAGAGCCGAAATTCGGCTTTGCCGTTATGGGCGTGATACATCCGGCAAAGATTCTTGATAATTCAAAAGC
Organism: Nitrospiraceae bacterium; assembly: GCA_003599795.1. Classification (GTDB taxonomy): domain Bacteria; phylum Nitrospirota; class Thermodesulfovibrionia; order Thermodesulfovibrionales; family UBA1546; genus UBA1546. The sequence continues at coordinate 17,744 of QZJQ01000003.1, read as the reverse complement.
CCGTGCCGGAGATGCGCTTATACTGACAAAAAAGATAGGCACCGGCATTATTTCCACAGGCGTGAAAGCAGACAAATGCAGCAGTCCTATCATTGAGGAATTCACGGCCTCAATGACAGCATTGAATAAAAGGGCCAGCGAGATTATGCTTGAAACCGGCGTAAGCACAGCAACAGACATAACAGGCTTCGGCCTTATAGGGCATCTTCATGAAGTCCTTTCTGCAAGCAAGTGCAGTGCGCGTATTTATTCAGGTAGCGTGCCGTATTTTGATGACGCAATAAGGCTTGCCGATGCCGGTATTGTTCCGGGAGGGACAAAGACCAATGTCAAAAATTACGAATCATACGTAACCTGGGGCAAGGGAGTTAAAGAAGTGGAGAAGATTTTAATGAACGACGCCCAGACATCAGGCGGTCTGCTCATATTCGTGCCGGCAGAAAAAAAAGGCAGGCTGATAAGCGCTCTTCAAAAAGAAAAAATAATAGCAGCTTATATCGGAGATGTTATTGATAAACCTCTTGGCGGCGATAAAAGAATACATGTAGAGAAATAAAATGCCGTTCACATTCCTTATTTTCCTTTTTCTTGCCGGCGCTTGAGTCGGATTTCTTTCAGGCCTCCTTGGATTAGGGGGCGGAATAATAATGTTTCCGCTCTTGTTTTATGCGCCTCCCCTGCTGGGGTTTCAAGAGATAGATGTTAAAAGCATTACAGGCCTTACGATGATGCAGGGTTTTTTTGCATCTCTTTCAGCAATGTTCTATTACCACGAAAACAGGCTCGTCAATAAACCGCTTGTGTTAACGCTCGGCTCCTCGCTGTTTGCATCCTCGCTTTCAGGCGCCCTTATATCAAAACTGGTCCCTGACAAGCCGATACTCTTTATCTTTGCCGCGCTTGCTCTTATTGCTGCGGCAATGATGCTTATGCCAAGGAATTATGAGCGCGATGAGCTTACGGAAGAGAATGTTGTTTTCAATAAACCGGCAGCTATCCTCATTGGAATCTTCATCGGTTTTTTAATAGGCCTTGTGGGACAGGGAGGGGCCTTTATAACAATACCGATACTCTTATACGTGCTGAAGATTCCTTTGAGGGTTGCCCTTGGAAGCACGCTTGCCATCGGGCTGTTTTCAGCATCCGCAGGCTTAATAGGCAAGGCCGCAACAGGGCAGGTGCCTTTCTTTATGTCTATAGCGCTTCTTGCTGGCGCAATTCCAACAGCGAGATTAGGCGCAATCGCAGGCAAAAAAACAAACACCAGGTTTTTAAGATGGCTGCTTGCGCTGATAATATCCGGCACCGCAATAAAAGTCTGGGTTGATATTTTCTGAACCATAGAGGGGAAATATTTTTCTTGACAATATATTCAAATATCATTATATTTGAATATGAAGGAGGGTATATGGGAAAAATATTTACGCTGCTTTTATCAACGTCACCTTATTCGTATGAAAACACTGTAACTGCAGTGCGGATTGCGGAGTCTGCATTAACAAAAGGGCATACTGTAAATCTCATCGCTTCAGGAGACGGAGTTTATTGTTTTCTGCAAAGGCAAAAAGCAAAGGGGATAGCAAACGCAGAAGAGGAATTCTCAAGGCTGATACAGAAAGGGCTGAAGGTTTATCTCTGAGGCGGCTGCGTGAATTTTCGCCGTGCAGCGAAAGATGATTATCTGGAGGGCGCAGAGATTGGCTCTCTGAAGGGGCTTTTTAAGACAATGGGGGATAGCGATGTCTGGCTTAACATCGGAGCATGAAGAGCATAGAGCAATAGAGCAACAGAGCAGTAGTTCTGAAGCTGCTGCCCTGATTTGAAAGGAGGTAGCGATGTCAAAAATTGCAATGATACTCAGGAAAGCGCCGTATGGCGATATAAATGCAGCAGAGGCTGTAAGACATGCAATGGGCGGTGCGGCAGATGAACTTGCCGTTAGTCTTCTTTTGGTTGACGGCGGCGTTCTGCTTGCCAGAAAAGGGCAGGATGATGCAGGAACCGGGTTTACAAATCTGGAAGGGGCATTGAAGGATTGTATTGATATGGGAGTCGAAGTTTATGCGGATAAGGGTTCACTAACAGAGCTGCAAGTGGAGACAGGAGATGTGGTTGACGGCGTTAAGATTGTTGCCGGCGCAGAGATAGCGGAAACAGTCAAAGAAGCAAAAACAACGATGATTTTTTAAGAACAGAGCGGCAAAGCAGTAGCCCAGAAGAGCAGAAGTTAGGAGAAAAATATTTAACTGCTGTTCTGTTGCTCTGCTGCACTACTGCTCTAAAAAACGGGAGGTTAATATGCTTGTAATAGTTAAAAGCGGGCCTGACACAGCAGATGGGAAAAGAGGAGTGAAGCTTGCTCAGGATATGGCTGCTGACCTTTTCTTAATACAGAACGGTGTTTATTTTGCGCAGGGGGAAAGGCTTGAAGGTTTTTGCGGTAATACATACGCTCTTAAAGAGGACTTGAAATTAAGAGGAATCAAAGACGCCGAGATAAGAAAGGGCATAAGGGAAACAGGCTATGACAGCCTTGTGGACCTTATGGCTGATAACGATAAAGTAGCAGGAATGTTTTAAAGGGGGAGGGTAACATGTCAAAAATAGTTGTTCTGGGCGGTTCATTCGGAGGCCTCACAGCAGCTTTTGAACTTAAACGGCTTCTTGGCAAAACAGCAGACATAACGCTCCTGAGTGATATGGATAAGTTTGTATTTATACCGTCGCTTCCATGGCTTGCAATGGGCTGGAGAAAAGCAGAAGATATAACTGCTCCGCTGAAGCCGATGCTTGAAAGAAAAGGCATAACATTTATTCACGGAGAAGCAAAAGGCATTGACGCGGATGCCTCTAAGGTCATCACGGGAACGCATGAAATTCATTATGACTACCTTGTAATCTCGACAGGCCCCCATCTTGCCTTTGAAGAAGTGCCGGGGCTTGGTCCTTACAAAGGAAATACCGAATGCATTTTTACACTTGACCAAGCGGAAATGGCCAATAAGGCATGGAATAGATTCCTCGAAAATCCGGGCGCAATTATTACTGGCGCTGTTCAGGGTGTCAGTTGCTTTGGGCCCGCGTATGAATACGCATTTGAGACAGACGCGGAACTTCGCAAAAGAAAAATAAGGAATAAGGCTCCGATTGTTTTTGTGACTTCAGAGCCTTACATCGGGCATTTTGGCATCGGAGGGCTTAGAAACTCAAAGAGAATAATGGAGGATGAATTTGCAAAGCGGGACATAAAGGTTATAACAAACACTGCTGTTGAAGAATTTGTGCCCGGCGAGGCGAGGCTTAAGGACGGCTCAAAGATACCGCATAAACTTGCAATGTTTGCGCCTGCAATGAAAGGCGTTCCTGCTGTAGCGCATCTCGGAAATCCGAGGGGATTCATTCCTGTTGACGACAATATGAGACACAAGAAGCACAGGAATATTTTTACAATCGGCGTTGCAGTTGCAATTGCTCCCCTTGAACAAACAGTAATCCCGACAGGTGTTCCAAAGACAGGCTTTATGACAGTGAAGATGGCAAAGGCCGCCGCTTACAGCATAGCCGCAGAGATTTCAGGAAGCCCTGCGCCGGCGTCTTATGAGATGGATGTCCTGTGCCTTATGGACATGGGGAATACTGCTTCATTGATGAGGGCAAAGCCCTTGCTTCCGCCAAGGCAGGAGTCTGCGCTCAAAGAGGGCATCGTTTATAAATGGGGCAAAATCGCATTTGAGAAATATTTCTTATGGAAGATAAAACACGGCTTGACAAATCTGCCTTAAAATCGGGCATATAAACCGGAGGTGCAAGATGGCAAAAATAACTAAGAATGTATCTATCATGTGTTTTCACGACGAGCTCTGCCAGGTCTACAATGCACTCATGACGGCATTGAGCCTGCTAAGGGAAGGCTCCAAGGTCACGCTTTTCTTCGGTTCGCGCGGGGTGAATGCGATCCATAAGGACAAGGTTAAAGAACTGAAATGCCTGCCGGACCAGCCGAAAGAGACTGGGGATGCGGTGATGAAAAGGATGGAAGAGATGGAACTGCCCACAGCCGAGGAACTGCTCTTCATGCTGTATAAAGAGGGCGCTCAAATGCTTGCATGCCCGCTCAATGTTCCTCTTTTTGGCATGGCAAAGGCTGATTTTGTCGAGGGTGTTGAACTCGCCAATCCGGGAACGTATTACAAAGAGGTCGTAGTTCAGGCGGATATGAACCTGACTTTTTAATGTTATATGTAAATTTTTTATACGGCAGTATATCTAACAGACAGGAGGCTATATGAAAATAGGAATTATTATTTACTCAAATGATCCGGAGACCGTGTGGAATGCATTCAGATACGGCAATTTTGCCATAAAGGAAGGCGATGAAGTTAAGGTTTTTTTGACGGGGAAAGGTGTTGAGGCAGAATCCATTGATACTGAAAAATTTTTAGTTACGCAGCAGATGAAGGATTTTGTTTCCGGCGGAGGCAAAATATTTGCGTGCGGGACATGCCTTAAGATCAGGAATACCGCTGCAAGCGACATCTGCCCTTTATCTACGATGAAGGATATGCATGCAATCGTAAAGGAGAGCGATAGAGTTGTGACATTTTGATTTTCCTGTTGCGGAGGAGATTATGAATAAAAAACTTTATGAGATTCATGCCGAGATATGTAAGACATTAGGCAACGCTAAAAGGATAGAAATCCTTAATGCGCTAAACAGCAAGGAATTAACTGTCGGGGAGCTTGCCGGCACGCTCGGGATATCCGCTGCAAATGTATCACAGCATCTTGCAGTTATGAGGCAGAAGGGAATACTTACAGCGAGAAGAGAAGGAAGTAATATCTATTATAGAGTGTCAAATTCTAAGGTGATCAAAGCATGCAGTCTCATGAGGGAAGTATTGCTTGAACGGCTTGCAGAGGGGCAGGAGATGGCAAAGAAATTTACAGGCGCTAAATAATTTTTTTATTTAGCAATTGCAGACTTTAGAATATTTGAAAGTCACATGAGGAGGAATTATGCGAAAGTTTTCACTTGTTGAGTTTTCTGTCAATCATCCAAAGCTGGTCGTGATCCTTTCAATAATCGTTACGCTTGCCTTCATGACACAGTTTCCGAAGATGAAGACAGACACTAATCCCAAACACATGCTCCCCGATACATCCGATGTAAGGGTATGGAATGATGAAGTTGACAAGACATTTGCGCTCTATGAGGACATGATAGTTTTAGGGATAGTGAACGAAAAAAGTGTTCTGAATAAAGAAACGCTTGGCAAAGTCCAGAGAATAACAGACGAGATACTGAAGATCAAGGGCGTTGCAGCAAGGGATGTAAACAGCTTTCCGACCATCACAAATGTTACGGCAGAAAAGGGAATGCTGAGGGTAGCCCCTCTTATGACCGAAGTTCCTAAAACAGATAAAGAGGTTGAGCATTTAAGAAAAATGCTGTTTGAAAATTCTCTGTTTATTAACCGGATTATCTCTAAAGACGGGAAGACCACTGCCATATATGTCCCGCTTGAAAAGGGCGCAAACGGCAAAGAAGTGGCAGACAAAATCAGAGAGGCAGTAAAGAAAGAAAAAGGCGATGAGAAATACTACATAGCAGGCGACCCTGTAGCAAGGGATACCTTTGGCGCCGACATGTTCAAACTCATGGCAATATTCGCCCCGATTGCAGGAATGGTCATGCTTGTTGTCAGATATTTTATGTTCAGAGATCTCTTTCTCTCTGTTGCGCTGATGATGGATGCCATGATGAGCATTGTCTGGAGCATGGGCCTGCTTATAGCGCTCGGATTCCCTATTCACATAATGAGCTCCATGGCTCCTGTGTTTTTGATGGCCATAGCTACGGACAGCATACACATTTTTAATGAGTTTTACTTCCGCTATAAAGAAAAGAGAGACAAAAAGGCTGCGATAATTGAGACGATGCACGCTGTAGGCCGTCCTGTGCGATACACGGCGCTGGCAACCGCAGCAGGCTTTGCCGTGCTTTTATTCATGAACATTATCCCTGTCAAGGTCTTTGGCGGGCTTATTGCGTTCGGGACCGTGATGTTAAGGGTTTTAAGCTTCAGCTTTATCCCTGCGATGTTTATGTTCGTAAAAGAGGAAAAGTTAGATAAAGCTTCCGAAGGTGAAGATGTTTCTTCAAGCAAGACATCGCAATTCCTGAAAAGCCTTGCACATCTCGGCGCGCATAAGTCCAAAACTGTTGTCTTTGCCGGTGTTGTGCTTTTTGTAATAGCCGTCTTCGGCATAAGCAAGACCGTGGTGAATAACAATATGGTGGATTGGTTTAAGGAGAAGAGCGACATCAGGGTCGCCGACAGCGTTATGAACAAAGCCCTCGGTGGCACATCGCTTGGCTATATTGTGGCAACTGCTCAGGAAGAAAATTTCATAAAAACACCGGAAGCCATGCGATACATAGACGGGCTTCAAAGGCATATAGAAAAACTTTCTGTTGTAGGGAAAACCACATCTGTTGTGGATTATGTCAAGAGGATAAACCTCGTGCTCCATGACGATGATCCAAAATACGACTCTATCCCGGATTCAAAAGCGGCAATCGGGCAGTATCTTTTTTTGTTCAGCATGTCCGCAAAGCCTGCCGATCTGGACAATGTAATTGACTATCAGGCTGCGAAGGCAAATATATGGCTGCAGCTCAAGACATGGGACGCTCAGGCAATGCGCGATGTTATTGCCGCAGTCAATGAATATAAAAAAGCGAACCCCATGCCAATGAACCTGAAACCGGCGGGCACGGCATATTTCAACCTTGTATGGAATGAGGAAGTCCTGTGGGATATGGTCACAGGTTTCACCATCGCGCTCATCGTGGTGTTTGTAATCCTGCGCTTTAACTTCCATTCGTTCAGGTGGGCCTTTGTGGGATATATCCCTCTTGTGTTCACCGTTATTCTCATCTACGGCGTAATCGGATTCATGGGCAAGGACTTTGACATGCCGATATCTGTCCTTTCCACGTTATCTTTAGGCATGGCGGTTGACTTTGCAATTCACTTCATAAGCAGGTTTAAACAAAGATTAGTTGAAAGTTTAGAGTTAAAAGTTAAAGGTTCAGAACAACTTAAAACTCCAAACTCTGAACTCATAACTGATTCTTTATTATGGACTGCCGCAAGGCCCGGCAAGGGGATAATGCGCAATGCAGTTCTTTTTGCGTCGGCATTCTCTGTTATGCTCTTTGCGCCGCTGACGCCTTATATCACCGTAGGAGCGTTCATTGTGAGCATGATGCTGCTGAGCGCAGTGATGACAATAATATATATCCCGGCCCTGATTGTCTTATTGCAGGGCTGGCTGTTTAAAGGAGGCGTGAAATAATGTTTGCAAGAAGAGTGTTAACCCTGTTTCTCGTATTTACATTTTTATTGCCTATGACTGCTTTTTCAGGCAGGCTTTCAGAGCCTGAAGAACTGGATAAGGTGATAAAAAAGATTAATGAACGCCAGTCAAGAAATCTCAAAATGTTTGAGAAGAAGACTAAGGCGTATTTTTTTGAAACTCAAAAGCCCGAAACAATCGGGGCCCTGCTTAAGGAGTTTTCACCGGGAGAGGCGGTTACGATAATTGTTATATCCAATCTCTCAAAGAAACCTTATAAGGACATTGTAACAATGAGGAAATCAGGAAAGGGGTGGCAGGCTATAGCAGAACAGCTGGGCGTAAAACTTAAAAAAGTGCTTAAGGATGTGAAGGATTTCAGAAGCGGGATAGGCTGAGACTAAATCACTCGGGGGCGTGACCCCTGATTAGTAAAGTTACAAGTTAAAAGTTACAAGTTAAAAGTTAGGAGGAAGAAAAGGTGAAAAAGATTGGGATGCATTTGATGATAGCTATTATTGTTGTTTCTCTGGCTGTGCCTGTTTTTGCGCAGGATGACATTGCAAAAAAAATGAGTGATGTGTTGATGAAGGGATTGGAAGAAGGACACTGGCAGGTAACTGCAGACGAGGTTTATATGTGGATAAAGACCAAGCAGACAGACTTCTTGGTTGTGGATGTAAGGCCTAATCCAGGCGAATACAAAGCAGGTCATATTCCGGGGGCGATACACATATCCTATAACGAGATTCTGAAGCCCGAAAACCTTGGAAAACTTCCAAAGGACAAAAAGATAATTCTCGTATGCGTTACGGGGCAGGTGCAGAATCTTCCAGTTGTATCGCTGAGGGTGCTTGGCTATGATGCATATACGATGGCTTTCGGGCATGCAGCGTGGATTAAAAATTATCGCGGCGGCGAGGCTATGAAAAAGGCAATTGAGAAGGCAGCAACAAAAAACTATCCGGTGGAGAAGTAATCTGATGAGGAATATTCTTACAAAACCATGGTCATTTATCTGGGGAGGCTTTCTGGTCGGGCTTGCAGAGGTATTGTATTTCCTTAAGTATGACACACCGATACCGATAACAACAGGACTCGCAAAAATGTTTGCCACCCTTGAGGAAAATATTACAAAGACAGATTTTATCGCAAGGACCTACAGCGCTGATATCCACTGGGTAGTAATGGGAATAATTATCGGCGGCTGTTCTGTAGCGCTTATAGAGCGCGAACGCAAAACATGGGTGAAATATCCTTTGCGTGTTGCTATACTTGCCTTTATCGGAGGCATAATCTTTGGTTTCGGCACAAGGCTCGCTCAAGGATGCACGGCATGGCATTATCTCGGAGGAATACCGGGCATGAGCCTTACCTCTATCGTTGTAGCGATTGTAAGCATTCCTTTTGCATATCTTGCCTTTATGTTAATGGCAAAGATGAATGCCGGAGGATTCATGAAACACCATGAGGTAAAGGCAACAGTCCATCAATGTCTTGAGCTTGAATACAATACGGAGACATTGAGCTATGACCCTGAACATAAGCCTTACAAAGACCCTGTGCGGCTTATTTTTACCGCGTTTTTTCTTTTGTTGATTGCCTCAGTTTTCTGGACAGCGGTTAAAGGAGAATCGGCGAACAGCATTGGCGGACTGCCGTGGTTTGAGATTTTTCTCAAAGGGCTTGTCGGATTTCTTGTAGGCTTTGGCATTGCCAAATCCGGCTTTGGGACCGAGTGCGCTGTCATGTCTCCAAAGTCCCTTCTGATGAAACCAAAGCACTTTGAAGCAATGAAGGTTGCAAAGATTACGCAGACCATGTTTACAGGGATGATGCCCTTTGCCGGGCTTCTTGTTGCAATAATAATGTTTAACCTCACAATACTTTTCACATGGATAGCCTTAGGGTGGGATGTGCCTGTAGTTGTTGAGGCAGGAAGATATAAGTGGGGATTTCATCTTGGGCATTTGATTGGAGGGCCATTGCTTGGGATTGGAAGTGTTCTCATGTTAGGATGTGAGATAAGGACCTATTCAAGGCTGGGCATGGCATATCTTACAGGGCTGACGGCGCTGCCCGGCTTTATGCTCGGATATCTCCCGTATTCATTGTATCAGGACAGGATAGACGAGTTCTTCTTCTCAAGGGGTTTTATGAAGGAAAAGAATATGCTTGAACTCCTGCCTGACAATCCATATATACAATATGGTTTTGCAATTCTCTATAGCGCAATGCTCATAGCCCTTCTTATATGGGCCATAAAAAAGGGTTCGCAGATTACAAAGGTAACCCCAAAAGAATATATAACAAAATCCACAGATGAGATATTCTTAAAGGGACTTCACGAAGAAAATGCAGGAGGTGTAAAATGATGGAAAGAATATTAAGAGGCATGGCAGGTTTAGTTGTCCTGGTCAGTCTTGGCTTGGCGCAGATTCATTCTCCCAATTGGCTGATACTGACTGCCTTTATGGGACTGAATCTTTTGCAGTCGGCTTTTACAAACTGGTGCCCTACGATGCCGATTCTCAGGGCCATGGGAATAGATAAAAATAAGTGACAGTGCAAGTGATTAGTGTCAGCTACTGACACTGTCACTAAAAACTGACACTGAAAACAAGGAGGGTTTGGATGATGAGATATTTGCTTGTTTTATTGGTTATGCTTCTGCCTATTGAAGCGCTGGCAATAAGCGCTGAAGATGTGATGAAAAAGTCTCAGGCTGCTTTTCACTATCAGGGCAAGGACTTTAAGGCACGGGTAATGATGAAGCTCATAAGCAAAGGCGGTGCGGAAAGGGTAAGGGAGCTCAGCATGCTCAGGAAGAACTTCGGGGAGGCCGGCGGCGACCAGAGGTTCTTTATGTATTTCTTTCAGCCTGCTGATGTTAAGGACATGACCTTCATGGTCTATAAATATCCTGCAAAGGACGACGACAGATGGCTTTTTGTTCCTGCAATAAACATGGTCAGGAGGATTGCGGCGCAGGATAAGACCTCAAGCTTTGTTGGCTCTGATTTCACATATGAGGATGTTTCCGGCAGGGATATTCAGGACGATACGCATACAATGGTGAAAGAAGAAAAACTCGGAGCAAGGGATTGTTATGTAGTAAAAAGTACCCCTAAGAAGGGTGATGTTGATTACGCTCATAAACTCTCATGGGTTGATAAAGTCAATTTTCTGCCGCTTAAGGAAGAATATTATGACAAAAAAGGAGAGCTTAGCAGGGTATTCTCCGCTGATGAGATTAAGGATGTAAAGGGCTTTTCAACAATCACAAAAAGGACCATGAAAAATCTTCTGAGCGGGCACAGGACAGAGGTTGCATATACGAAGATTGATTACAACGTTGGCATTGAGGACAGCCTGTTTTCAGAGCGGTTTCTCAAGCAGCCGCCGAAGAAGTGGATAGAGTGAAAAAGCAGAGCAACAGAACAGCGGAGCAGCAGAGCAACAGCGCAACAGCGCAACAAAGCAGCAGAGCAACAGGCAAACAAATCACCTGTTCTACTGCGCTACTGTTCTACTGCGCTACTGTTCTACTGCGCTACTGTTCTACTGCGCTACTGCTCTGCTGCGCTTGTATTTTCCCTTCATACGCAGCCGATGTCTCTATTCACGGCTTCTTTCAAGGGAATTATTCTTTTGGCACAAGGGCTAACCCTGACGGAGGAGATTTTAAATGGGCTGAGGAGAGATTGCAGTTAAAGCTTGACGCCTCAAAGGAGCCGTTCAGGTTATTCCTGAAAACAGACGCCTTTTATGACCATATTGATGAGAAGGCACAGATAGAGTTAAGGGAAGGCTATATTGACCATGTTGAAAAGAAATGGGATATAAGGGCAGGCAGGCAGATAATTACATGGGGGATTGGAGACCTGATATTTATAAATGATGTATTTCCGAAAGACTATGAGGCGTTCTTTTCAGGAAGGCCGCTGGAGTATATGAAAAAGGGAGCTGACGGGGTAAAGATTGGGGCCTATCCGGAATTTGCCTCATTTGAATTCATTGCCATACCGATATTTGAGCCTAATAACTATACCGATGCAAGAAGATTCTATATGTTCGACCCCATGCCGGGCGTTACGAACAGGGAAGAAACAGACCCTGCTACGAATTTTAAGAACACAGAATTTGCATTAAGGGCTTACAGGGATGTTGCAGGGTTTGATGCGTCGGTATATTTATACAGGGGATTCTACCGCAAGCCTTATATGATACCTGACGATATAAATAGCACTACAAAGATTACATATCATTATCCCAAGCTCTCTGTTTACGGCGCGAGCCTTCAGGGAAGGGCCTTGGACGGTGTTCTGAGTCTTGAAGGGGGATATTATGACTCAAGGCAAGACAGCTCAGGAACGGATTATACTGTCCCGAATTCGCAGACAAAATTTCTTATCGGGTATCAGAGGCAGTTATGGGAGGATTTCACAGTAGGGGTGCAGTTTCTTAGCGAATATATGCATGATTATTCTGAGTATAAAAAGAATCAGCCCGGGGGACTTCCAAAGGACAGAAAGCTCTATCAGCTTGCAACCATAAGATTAACGCAGATGCTCATGCACCAGACGTTAAAGCTTTCATTCTTCTCCTTCTACAGCACGTCTGACGGAGATTACATGCTGAACCCCGAAGTTAAATATAATTTCTCAGACCATATCTGGGCTGCAGTCGGAGCGAACATCTTCGGCGAAGGCGAGAGGTGGAGCCAGTTCGGGCAGCTGGATAAGAATGATAATGTGTATTTCCAGATGCGGTATGAATTTTAGGAGATTAAAATGGTATCATTGAGAATGAAGTTGAGATATGTCTTTATATCTCTGTTTGTAGCCGTAAGTCTTTATGCCCAACCAGCAGTTTGCAGCGAAAAAGGTAAAGTATCCTCAAAAGAGGTTATTTATTTCAGCGCCATAACCCTTTATCATCCTATCGTAATGTACCAGAGATACCAGCCGCTTATGGACTATCTTACAAAAAATACGCCGTACAAGTTTGAATTAAAGTTAAGCCAGGATTACAGGAACATAATAAATTTCCTCAAAAACAACGATGTTCAGGTTGCCTTGCTTGGCGGCGCAACGTATCTTGAGGCAAAAGAGCAGTTTAATCTTGTGCCTATACTTAAACCATTAGGGCATGACGGTAAGCCGTATTACAGGAGCGTATTTATTGCAAGGGCAGATAATAAGAAAATAACTAAACTTTCTGACCTGAAAGGGAAATCAGTGGCCTTTGCGTCTGAAAGGTCAACCTCCGGATACCTTGTCCCGCTTAATGAACTCTATGCAAAAGGGGGAATAACCTTGAGAGACCTTTCAAAGCATGTTAACTTGAAATATCACGATTCTGTTGCAAGGGAAATTCTGCGAGGGAACTTTGATGCAGGGGCAGTTATAGACGCTGTTGCAAACAGGTTTGAAAACAGAGGGCTTAAAATAATAGCTTTTTCCGACCCTATTCCGGGCTTGCCGGTGGTGGTAAGGGCGGATCTGTCTCCGGAGATAGTAAATGCAATAAAAAAAGCGCTCCTGTCTTTAAACTACAATAATCCGGAGCACCGCAAGATTATGGAGCAATGGGATGAGGAGTTCAAATACGGCTTTGCTGAAGCAGAGGATTCTGATTATAATCCCATAAGAGCGATTGTAGATTATTTGATTAAAGAAGGCGTAAAAATACCACGCTAAGCCCAACAGATGAAACAAATAATTAAAAAACTCAGGAAATGGGTATTTAGTCTTCAGGGGAAGTTTATAATAGTCGCATCCACATGTATTTTCATATTCACGAGCGTTGGCAGTTTCCTTATTATCTCAAGAGAAGAGAGCCTCTATAAACGGGATATACTCAATCAAGGAAGTGTCCTTTCTGAAATAAGCAGGCTCACGCTTACCAATGTCATGGTATATAAAGAACTCGGCATGATGAGCAAGCTTGACCTTACGGACTATCTTGACTATTTCATACTGAATCTGATGGAGCGGGATAAAAGAATAAGGTATGTTGCGATTGTTGACAACAACGGACTGATTATTTCCCAGAGCGATAGCGGTGAATATGGCAAAATATGTAAAGATGAAGCAACTTTAAGGGCAATCTCATCTCTTGAAACGATTATTACTGATTCAAACTGGCGGGGCGAGCCCATTATTAATATAGCAGCTCCCTTGAACATAAGCACTAAAAGCTGGGGCGGCATAAGGATTGGATTATCAACAAAAAAGGCTCAGGAATCCATCAGTTCTTTTAAAAATGAAATCGCCAAACTCGTCATCTTTTTTTCAATAATTTCGCTTTTAATCATAAGTATCGGCGCAAAGGTGCTTGCAAGGCCGGTAATCAAACTGTCAAAGATTATGGACGGCATCAAGAGCCATGGCGACCTTGAAGTTGAAACCCAATATGTTGAACTCAAAGACAGACGGGACGAAATTGGAGAACTGCAAAAGAGTTTTCTATGGATGCTGCAGAGGCTTAGAGAAGCTGACAGAGAGCATAAAAAGACTGTGGAGGTTCTAAGCCAGACTGAAAAGATGGTTGCTATCGGACGGCTTGCCGCCGGTGTTGCCCATGAGATAAACAATCCGTTGAGCGGCATGACCCTGTGTTTTAAAAACCTGATGGAAGCTGATGCGGACAATTTAACAAGAGAGAAGCTTGTCATGGCAATTAATGACGGCCTTCAAAAGATAAAGAATATCGTAGGACATCTCCTTGATTTCTCAAGAATGACAGTTACTGAGAAGACGTCTGTTAACCTCAACAATCTCATAAACCGCCTGCTTGTTTTGCTTAATTATCCTGCATCAAAAAAGAATATTGAGATTATTAATGACCTGTCAGAGGACATTTCTGAAATATTGATTGATGAAAACAAGATGTCTCAGGTATTTATGAATATTATGATAAATGCCGTGCAGGCAATGGATGACGGCGGCAGACTGACAATCAGGACAAAGGCGGATGACGGATTTTGTGTGGTCTCTATTGAAGATACTGGCGGCGGGATTGCTCCTGACATAATGTCACACATATTTGACCCCTTTTTTACTACGAAGGGAATAGGAGAAGGCACAGGGCTGGGCCTTTCTGTCAGCAAAGGGATAGTGGAACAGCATGGAGGCATGATTGAAGTGGACAGTGAAATCGGTGCGGGGACAACATTTAGGATTAAATTGCCGCTTGTTTAATATATAGTAGGATTATGGCACGGAAATTGAAAGAGGTATAGATGAAAACTCTGCACACTAAAGAAGAGGGCTTAAAGAACCGGAGCTTTTCAAAAGCAATGCCGATGAAGATACTTGTAATAGAAGATGAGTTTTCTGTAAGGTTTGGGATTTCCTGTACCCTTGAGGGCGCTGGATATAAGGTAATGAGCGCAGAAAACGGCATTGAGGGGATAAAGCTCTTTGAGAAGGTGCATTTTGATATAGTGATAACAGACCTTAAACTGCCGGGGGCTGATGGGATTGAGGTACTAAAATCCGTAAGGAATATCTCTCATGATGCAGGAGTAATAGTAATCACCGCCTTTGCAGATGTTAAGACTGCTGTTGAAGCTATGAAAGAAGGCGCATATGACTATATCTCAAAGCCCTTTGATCCTGCGGAGCTGCTCATCGTTTTAGACAGGTTTATCAAGCACAGGGGGCTTGAACTTGAAAATATACGACTAAAGGAAGAGGTAAAAGATAAGAAACAATTTGAGCGCATCATTGGAATCAGTCCTGTTATGCAGACAATATTTGAAAAGATCAGCGTTATTGCAAAGACAGACTCCTCAGTAATGATATACGGTGAAAGCGGAACCGGCAAGGAATTAGTGGCAAATGCCATTCATAACCTGAGTCCGAGAAAGGATAACCCTTTTATTAAAATAAATTGTGCGGCTATTCCTGAAACTCTCCTTGAATCTGAACTATTCGGGCATGAGAAAGGCGCATTTACTGGCGCTGCCCAGAGGAGGAAAGGAAAATTTGAGTCAGCAGACGGAGGCACAATCTTCTTTGACGAGGTCGGAGACATGCCGCTTTCCTTGCAGGCAAAACTTTTGAGGGTTCTTGAAAGCCATACCTTTGAACGCCTTGGCGGAAATGAATCATTGACTGTAGATGTAAGGACTATCTGCGCTACAAGAAAGAATTTAAAGGATGAAGTAAAAGCAGATAAATTTAGAGAGGACCTTTATTACAGAGTAAATGTTTTGCCTGTTACCCTGCCTCCTTTGCGTGAGAGAAAAGAAGACATTCCTTTGCTTGCAGAACACTTCATAGAGGTATTCAGCAAAAAGGCGGGAAAGACGAACCTTACTCTTTCTCCTGCGGCTATGGATCGCATCATGACATATGAGTATCCGGGCAATGTAAGAGAATTACGGCATGCAATTGAGATGGCCGTGACCTACTGTAGCGGAAACATAATAGGGTTCAACTGCCTGCCTGCGGAACTGAAGGGTAACGGGATAGATAAAAGTGATGATATATTAACCCGTGAGGATATTTCATTGACAGAGAGGGTAAGGGCATTGGAAAGAGAGATAATAGCAAATACCCTTGAAGAAACCAGTGGCAGAAAGAAAGAGGCGGCAAAGAAACTCAAAATCAGCAGAGAAACCCTTTGGAGAAAACTCAAAGAACACGGCTTTCCGATGTCTACGCCAGATTTAGAAGATTAAGCAATCAAGTTAAATTCCTGCAACGTCCTTATTTTTTAAGGTTGCATTACTGCAACCACAACACGCCTTTATATACTGATATTTAGAATAATATCTTGTTTTTAAACCAATTCAGCTTCTGGCATCGTTCTTGTATATATTAATGAAAATTCTTAAATGGGAGTCTGTAATTATGAAGATAATGGGTAAATTAGCCGTAATTTTCTCGGTAGTATTTTTTGGTGGAATGGTTTCCCTTCATTCAAGCGGAGCACAAGAAGGAGTCCCCAAAGAAGAGGGAGTCCCCAAGCTAATTATAACCAAGCCAAGAACCTCTGAAAATTATCCATGTTCCAAATGCCACAAGTATCTTTCGGTGAATAAAACAAAGAGAAAGCTGACAGCAAGCCACTCCAATATAACGCTTAAGCATGCGGAAGACAGGTGGTGTTTAGACTGTCACGAAGGAGACAAATTAAAACTGCCGAGCGGGCAGTTGATCGATTATGACAAGCCGTACGTCCTCTGCAAACAGTGCCATGGGACTGTATACAAAGACTGGAAAGTTGGAATTCATGGCAGGCTGACAGGGATGTGGGACGGAGAAAAGGTTTATCGCATGTGTGTAACTTGCCACGACCCGCATCAACCGAGATTTAAACAGCTTGAACCCGAAAAACCTCCCATGAAACCATCGGATATCAAATAAAGGGGCTATTACTATGTCAAAAAAAATAAGGAACAACCCATTAGGACTTAAGCTTAACAGAAGGACATTTTTACAAGGCGCCTTGACAGGCATTGCTGCATCCGCGCTCCCGTTTGAAAATGCCGATGCATTCATCGGCGAGGCTTTTTTACAAAAGCACTTTAAAGAGATGACTGATGAGGAGATAAAAAGGGTTATAGGAAGATTAGAAAAGGAAGCTTCTTTGGAATGGAGAAAAGAGATTCGTATCAGCGCATCAAAGCCGAAGCCGGGCGTCAAATTCGGCTACGGTCTTGACCTGTCGCGGTGTATCGGATGCAGGAAATGCGTATCTGCCTGTGTGCGAGAGAACAACCAGTCGCGGACTCCTCAAGTCCAGTGGATTTCAGTGCTGAGATTTAAAAAAGGAGAGAAATGGATTGACCTTGAGAATTCAGAAAAATATTATAATCCCAAGCTCGTTCCTGAGGAAGGACATTTTTATATGCCTGTTCAGTGCCAGCAGTGTGAAAACCCTCCCTGCGTGAAGGCATGCCCCACGCAGGCAACATGGAAAGATGCCGACGGCATTGTAGTTATTGATTACAACTGGTGCATTGGGTGCAGGTACTGCATGGCAGCATGTCCGTACGGCGCAAGGCGGTTTAACTGGGCAAAGCCGAACATCCCGCAGGACGAGTTAAACACAGAGACCCATTATCTTGGAAACCGTCCCAGATATAAAGGGGTAGTGGAAAAATGCACGTTCTGCATACAGAGGACAAGGGCGGGCAAATATCCTGCATGTGTTGAGGCATGTCCGGTTGGCGCAAGGAAATTCGGCAATCTTTTAGATCCAAAGAGCGAGATTCGTTATCTCATAGAAAATAAGAGAGTGTTCCGGCTGAAAGAGGATTTAAATACAGAGCCGAAGTTTTATTATTTCTTCATTAGCAGCACAAAAGCCTAGACGAATTCCCGCTAAACCCCACGCCTTCGAAAATGTTCTCAGCACAACAAGAT
>QZJQ01000037.1 GCA_003599795.1 Nitrospiraceae bacterium | reverse complement strand
GTAATAATTGCCGTTATATATTTTGCCGGCGTAACGTCAAATGCCATGTTCCTCACTTTCACGTTGTCAGGCGCGATCTGGCACCTGCCGAATATATGCGTAACTTCCTCTGCGCCTCTCTCTTCTATCGGAATCTTATCACCTGTTGAAATTGAAAAATCAATACTGCTCAAAGGCGCTGCAACATAGAAAGGTATTTTATGCTCTTTGCATAATACTGCAACGGAATAGGTCCCTATCTTATTTGCTACGTCTCCGTTCCTTACAGTCCTGTCAGTGCCTACAATCGCAAGGTCTATCTCGCCTTTTTTCATAAGCGCACCTGCTGAGTTGTCTGTTATAAGCGTAACAGGCACGCCTGCCTGCATAAGCTCCCATGCTGTAAGCCTTGCGCCCTGAAGGACAGGCCTGGTCTCATCAGCTATGACCTGTATTTTTTTGCCCTGCTCTATTGCTACAAGCATCGGTGCAGTTGCCGTGCCGTACCCGCCTGTTGCAAGGCTCCCCGCATTGCAGTGCGTAAGGACTGTATCGCCGTCTTTGATAAACTGTGCGCCCCATCTTCCTATTGCTTTATTTACCTCAATATCTTCCTCATGTATTTTTTTTGCCTCTTCAATCAGCAGTTCCTTTAACCTATTCACCCCTTCGCCGCGTCTTTCTTTTAAAAGCCTTTTAATCCTCTCAACAGCCCATTTTATATTTACTGCCGTAGGCCGCGTGCTAAGAAGCTCATTGCATATAACATCTATCCCTTTCATGAAGTCTTTGAAGTTTTTTGCATTTAGGTCCTGCGCGCCGAGGGCTATCCCCATTGCGGCTGCTATGCCGATAGCAGGCGCGCCCCGTATCCAGAGTTTTCTTATTCCCTCCGCAACAATATGATAATTCGCGCAGTCTATAAATTTTACCTCTATAGGAAGCAGGGACTGGTCCAGCATTATGACCCTGCCGTCTTTCCACTCTATTGCCTTTACCATTAAATCTTTCCTCCTACGGGTATTATGCTTGTAACCACAAAAAATACCGTGAGACAGATTATAACCACTATAGTGCCCCACGATATGTAATTATAACTCTTCGGGTTTACATATTCTCCCATTATCTTTTTATTGTTCACCAGCGACAGCGCATATATCAGCACAAATGGGAGCAATATGCCGTTTACAACAGACGCCAGAATCATAAGAAAGACCAGCGGCGCGCCGGGAATCAATATCACCAGGGCAGAAACAACTATGAGGGCAGTGTATATCCACATAAACTGCGGCGCTTCCCTGAAGGTTTTATCAATGCCTGCCTCCCATCCCATGGCCTCGCATATATAATATGCTGTTGCCAGCGGAACTATTATCACTCCCAGAAGCGAACCGTTGGCCAGGCAGAGAGCAAAGATGAAAGACGCATATTCTCCTGCGAAAGGCTTTAGTGCAATAGCAGCCTCTGACGCCTCGTTTATCCTTATGCCTGACGGAAAAAGGGTGGCTGCGCATGTGACTATAATGAAAAATGCAACTATGTCAGTTATAGAACATCCCAGTATCACATCAAGCCTTGACGCCTTATAATCTTCTTTTCTTATGCCCTTTTCTGCAATGGAAGACTGAAGGTAAAACTGCATCCACGGCGTTATTGTTGTGCCTATTATGGCCACGCTGAGTATCACATATTCGGAATCCCACTTCATCTGAGGCAGAAATGTATTCTTAAAAACAGAACCCCACTCAGGTTTTGCCATGAATCCTGAAATAACATAACCGAAATATAAGAGGCACGCAAAAAGTAAAACTCTCTCAACTGCCCTGTAACTGCCCTTTGTAACAAGGAACCAGACTGACACCGCTCCGACAGGAACCATCACATATTTGCTCAAGCCGAGTATGTCCATAGACGCCGCCCACCCTGCAAAATTGGCGAGAGTTGTGCCGAAATTTGCGATGAGCAGGGCTGCCATCATATAGAATGTTGATTTTACGCCGTAGTTTTCTCTTATCAGGTCTGAAAGCCCCTTGCCTGTGACCACCCCCATCCTTGCAATCATCTCCTGAATCACGACGAGCGCTACAGTCGTAGGAATCAGGGTCCAGAGCAGTGAATATCCGAATCTTGCGCCTGCCACAGAGTAAGTGGTTATGCCGCTTGCATCATTATCTATATTCGCAGTTATGATGCCGGGCCCCATTACGCTCAGGAAGAGAAGAACTTTTTTGCTGAATTTCATCAGAACTTTCCTCTGCTAATCTGTATTGCCTGTTTTAGATTTTAGATTCTAACTTCTAACTTTTAATTCGTAACTTTTAACTTGTATTCTTATACTCTTCTCCTCTTGCGTTTTGCTGCCGGCGGCAGGATTGTATCTATAATATCATCTATATCCACAATGCCGAGCATAAACCCCTCGCGGTCAACCACAGGAATAGCAACAAGGTTATACTTTGATATGATTCCTGCAACTCTCATCTCATCAGTCTCAGGTGTTACCTTCTTGAGCTTGGTCTCCATAATTTCAGACAGCTTTATCTCAGGCGCCGACAAGAGCAGTTCCCTGAGAGAAACAACTCCTTTAAGCTTCTCTTCTTCATCCGTAACGTATATGTAATAGACGGTTTCAACTTCTTCGGCGTCATGCCTGAATTTCTCCATAGCTTCTCTCACTGTTATTTCAGGCCTGTATGCTATAAAGTCATTAGTCATAATGCCGCCTGCGGTATCCTCCTCATGTTCTAAGAGTTCCTGAATGTCCTCTGCATCTTCCTTTTCAAGGCTGCCGAGAATTTCCTGCGCTTTTTCTGAAGACAGATCGCTCAATACATCAGCCGCTTCGTCAGGAGGCATTTCTTCTATAATGTCTGCCGCTTTTTCAGTGTCCATGCCAGTTATTATGGCCGCCTGCGTGTCAGGCTCAAGCTCTGAGAGCGCTTCCGCTGCTGTCTCAACATCAAGGTCTTTAAAGAATGTAGCGCCATCTTTATGGGATACCTGGCTTATTATTGCCGCCAGATCCGCAGGATGCAGTTCAGAAACCATCTGCCGCGGCACTGTAAGGGATATTGCAGTGAGTTTAGGCTCAAGCGGCTGTATATAGTTCCAGCCTATAAGGTTATACGGCAGCTGCGCCCTGAAAAGCCTTATAAAATCTTCTCCGCCTCTTTCAACGCCCATCCTTCTCATTATTCCCCTCATGCCTACATCAGCAGCAACAAGCACAGCCTCTGTGTTAAGCCCTTCAAGCTTTACGTCATTAACTCTGACAACCTTGGCCCCGTTTGCATCAACTATCTGCTTATCAAAAATATCCCTGACTAAAAGAAGGTCTTCATCCCTGAATTCATAGTGCCGGAGAGCTTCGGTATAGACATTTGCAGAGATTATCCTTTTGTTAAAGATGCTCAAATCACTCCACGGGAGATTAAAGAGCTTTCTTTTCTTCTCAAGGACAAGGCTTGAAACCTTCGGCAAGGGGTCTCCCTTAACAACAACAAGGTCCTTCACCCTGCCGAGTTCTTCGCCTCTCGGATCAAGTACCGGTTTCTTTAATATCTCGCTCACAAAAAGTTCGCTGAAAAAAGGCATCACTATCTCCTGTCCCGATATTATCGGGATTTAACTGCTGATTATAAAGTATAGCTTACTGGTTTTTGTTTCAGCAATACGAAAATAGGGAGCAAATGCAGATTAGCGGCCGGCAAGACGAATCCGGACAATATCCGGGTTAAGCGGTTTTATGAATGAAGCTGATTAGTATACAATACTTACATGATATGGCATGAGGCCACAGGCAGAGTGATACTGGTATTCTTATCATTTGCCTTTATCCACAGTCTCTGCGTGACATCTTTCATCAAGTCCCAAACACAGAGGCTTTTGGGTGAGACATTTGTGAAGGTTTTCTACAGGTTCGTCTATACCTGCTTCAGCGTCATTACAGCAGCCATCGCCGCACATCTGATAAATATGATTCCTGATATTTATCTGCTCACGGGGCCGGCATGGTTCAGGTGGATAATGCATTCAATTCAGATTTCAGGCCTTATATTCGGCATTCTTTCTTTTAAAGTAATAAACTCTCATGAATTTTTGGGAATCGCGCAGGTCTGGAGATATATGACAAAAAAAGAGATTAAAGGAGATGTTGAAGGGATAACGCAGGCAAGGCTTGTTAAGACAGGCGTTTATGGCATTGTCAGGCATCCGCTTTACCTGGCGGGAATAATTATTTTCACGTTTGAGCCTAATATTACAAGGAACTGGCTTACAGTGAGCATCCTTGCGGACATCTACTTCATTTTCGGCGCATTCATGGAAGAAAAAAGGCTGATAAAAATATTCGGCGATGAATATATTGAATATATGAAGCAGGTGCCGAGATTTCTGCCGAGAATCAGTTTAAACAATAAATAAAGGCATCGCTGATTTTTTTATTATCCCTCTCTCCTCTGCCATATCAAGAAGTTTCCTTACGGCCCTTATACCGTCATCGCCAATGTCAATTGAATAATCATTGACATAGAGCTTGATATGTTTTTCAATAACCGAATCATCAAGCTCCTGTGAATGCTCTTTTATATATTTCGCCATCAGCATCTCAGGGCGGCTCATAGCATATTGCACGCTCTCTCTTATCAGCCTTTCCAGCTTTTCTGTTAATTCTATTCCGAGATTTCTCTTTGCGATTATGCAGCCAAGAGGGATGGGAAGCCCTGTCTTTTTTTCCCACCATTCTCCGAGGTCAATTATTTTTTTTAGCCCGTACAAAGGATATGTAAATCTGCTCTCATGGATTATAAGCCCTGCATCAACTTTTCCATTCTTCACTGCTCCCATAATCTCACTAAACGGCATAGCTTGCACATTATTTTTGAAATCAGGGTCATAAAGCTGTAAAAGAAGATACGCTGTGGTAAGCTCTCCGGGAATTGCTATTGTCTTTCCTTTCAAATCTTTCATTTCACATTCTTTTGAAGACACAACCAAGGGTCCGCATCCTCTTCCAAGCGCGCCGCCTGAGCGGAGAAGGCAGTAATCATCCCTCAGATTCCCGAATGCATTATATGAAACTTTTGTTATATCAAGCTTGCCTTTCAAGGCCGTTTGGTTCAGTGTCTCAACATCAAGGAGGATTTCATTAAACTTCAAATCGCCGGTGTCTATCATCCCGTGTACAAGCGCATAGAAAATAAAGGTGTCATTGGGGCAAGGAGAATATCCAAGGGAAAGAACACGAATAGGGGTCGAGGGGTCAAGGGGTCGAGGGGTCAAGTTTTATCCTCCAGAGATTTAATAAGAGCCTTTAACATTCTTTCAATCTCACTAATCTCCTCCTGAAGTTGTTTAAGTTCTTCACTTTTAATATAGCCTAAATCGCCAGACAGCAAAATCTGAGTCTCCAACTCACAGTTAGAACCATAAGCTACATATAAGAACTGAATATATTCCGGCCTTGTTTTTCTTGCGTATCCTTCTGCAATATTGGATGTGACAGATACTGCCGCTCTTCTTATCTGTGACGTGAGACCATATTTTTCTTCTAAAGGAAATCTCTTTGTAATCCTGTAAATTTCCAAAGATAACTCATAGGATTTTTGCCAGACCTTTAAATCTTTAAAGTTCTTTAGCATCTCACTCGAACCCTTGAACCCTTGAAGCCTTTGACCCTTTCTTTTAACGGGCATTTTTCGCATCTCGGCTTGGGCTTACAAAACATTTTCCCTACTCTCACAAAAAGCGCATGATACTCATTAAAAAGTTTTACATCCTTTTTCAGAGACAGATGGAAAAGCTCCTGAAATTTATCGTATGCCTCATCATGCCCTAAAATATTATGCCTTGAAAGAACCCTCTTGGTATATGCGTCAATAACAAAAATGGGTTTATCAAGAGCATAGAGAAGAATTGAATCTGCTGTCTCAGGCCCGATGCCATTGACACTGAGAAGTTTTTCCCTGAGCGAATGCATTTCTTCCTTTTTCATATTCTTCATGCTTCCGTGATAATCGTTCATAAGGAAATTAATAAATGACTTAAGCCTTTTTGCTTTGATATTAAAATAACCAGACGGCTGTATTAATGAGGCAAGTTTTTTTACTGGCATATCGTGGATTGCCTTTGAGTTCAGGACGTTCGCTTTTTTAAGGTTATTTATCGCCTTCTCTACATTTCCCCAGTTCGTATTCTGCGTAAGTATCGCGCCGACGGCAATCTCAAAAGGCGTATCGCCCGGCCACCAGTTCTGCGGGCCGAAGAATTTGAAGAGTTTATCGCAGATTGAGAGTAGTTTTTTGTTCTTCATACAATTGTGATTCTGCCTAATGAGTGATTTTCATGTAAGCGCTTGATTTTATTTATAGACGTTATCGTGGTGATCAAATTCAAGGAATGTTACTTTTCTTTCTTTGTCATCAACTGAAAAGATTAAGACAAAATGTCCGATATGGACTCTCTTTTTGCCTTTAAGCACATTTCTTAAGGGTTTGCCGATTACAGGATTTTCAGCTATTTGCAAAATCTTCTTTGTGGCAGCCTCATAAAGCTGATTATCCCTTTTTGCAAGTTTACGCAGGGATTTTTCTAATTCATCTTTAATTTCAAATGAATACATTTTTTATGTGCTCAAGCTTTTGAGATGGGCTTCAAGCTCCATTGTGGTTTTAAAAACCTTCCCTTTGCCTCTGCTCGCCTTTTCAACCCGCCTTACAAATTCTCCCCTGAATGCACTTTCAGGCGGATATATCTGATCTTCCAGCGCAGATATAAGACTCCTGACGACATCGGTTTTTATTCTATCCTCAATTTTGGGAAGCAGTCTCTCAACAAGAGCATCCTCGTCTATGACATGACCCTTTGCTTTCATATCCTCACCTCCTATCGCTTTCTCTTCTCGTTTTTATTTTACCCTATTTGACAAAAATATTTTGTAAGACTTAGTCTTTCCGTCAACCGTAATTCTGCCTAATGAGTAATGAGAGATTGTCACCCTACTTTCACCTTCTTCTGTATTTCAAAAAGCTCTATTATCTCCTTGACAGAATTAGCATCCTCCGGCTTTTTGTCTTCTCTGAGGAATCCGACTGCTCGCGGGAAACGCAAGGCATAGCCTATCCCTTCCTTATCACGTCCCGCTGTATGTGACGGCGAGCGGGTTATCTCATCCGCTGTCACTTCTATGACATATTTAGGCTCTACCCATACATCAGCCTCCATAACGGAATCTACCCGCGGATGCCTGTGAGAAATAGCTATTTCATCAAGAATTTTCTTAAGCTGGGTAAACTCATCCTCTGAAAAGCCTGTGCCGACCTTGCTCACTGTTCTGAAAGTATCTGTTTTAGGGTCATATACAGCGCCAAGAAGTGCGCCCACGCCAAACTCTGTCCTTGCTCCCTTGCCCCTGAAATATCCGACAATGCATACATCTATCGTATCTGCAAGCTCGCCGCGGTAACTTCTCTTAAGCTTAATCCAGTTAAAGTTCCTTCCTCCGGCTGCATAGGGCGCATCAAGCCTTTTTGCGACAACCCCCTCAAGTCCTCTTGCTATGGCATCTTCAAAATATTTTGTAATATCTTCATGCTTGTCCGTGATAAACAATTCAGACGGTTCAATAACAGGGTTTTTCTTTATAATCTTCTTTAATTTTTCACGCCTTTCTTTGAAAGGCTTTGGCGTATAGTCCTCGCCGTCTGCATAAAGAAGGTCAAAGGCAAAAAATTTCAGGGGATATTCTTTTGCAATCTCTTCTATTCCATGTTTCCTCTTGCGCTGTATGGTTACTTGAAACGGAAAAAGCTCGCCCGTTGATTCATTGTATGCAAGCGCTTCCCCTTCAATAATAGCGGTATCCGCAGTTATAAAATTTTTTACAGCCTCTTTTATCTCAGGAAACATGTGAGTCGTCCTCTCAAGGTTTCTTGAGAACATGTCAATATGGTTTTTATTTTTATGAATCTGCACCCTGAAGCCGTCGTATTTAGCTTCTATGGCAGCCTCCCCTATTTTCTCTATAATCTCCTCTGAGGAAGGAAGCCTCTCGCATAAAGCCATCCGTATCGGATAACCGACTCTCACATGAAATTTATTTACCCCTTCTATCCCCTTTTCAAGTAATGTTTTGGCAACAAGCCCGAGGTCTGAGCATAAGTTATAAGCCCTGTCAAGCTCAGGCCTCAAGGCCCTGTCTCCCTGCGCAAGCGCCAATGCCTCAAGCACAGTTGGATCGCCTATTCCAAGCCTCAGCCTGCCGATTACAAACCGCGCAATATATTTTGCCTCTTCCGGAGATACGCCCCTTAAAAGACTGCTCAGAAGCCCAATCTTCTTTTCAACGCTTCCCGTGCCTGATGTCCGGGCAATCACCGTAAGTTCTTCATAAACTTTTCTGACTGTAAGATTTTCTCCTTTGTTTTTTATCAATTCTCCGGCAGTTTTACCGAGGTCACCTGTGTGTTTAAATACATCCTCAACTTTTTTTGTAGGCGTATTAGTCGCCTCTGATAATGCCCTGATAAGAAGTTTTTCCGACATGCCCATCTCAAGGCCGTGAAAAGGCGGAAGAAGCTGACCCTGGCCAAGATAGATGATTTTATCTATGTCGTCGGCTTTGGCTTCTTTGAATAATCCCGAGAGGATATCAAACATCTCAAGGCGCTTGGTTGTTGCCTCAAGCTTTTCAAAATATTCAACGAGTTTCAGGAATTTCATTCATGCTCCGTTTTTCTCATAAATTATATCAGGTTGCAGCAAATTATTACTCAAAAACTGAAAGGATAACCCTTCAGTTCTCTCATCATAGCTGCTGTGTCAACAATGCATATCTTTGTGTTATCATCATTAACTATGGAAGAACGCTTACAGAAAATACTTGCGAAGATGGGGATTGCCTCAAGAAGAGGCGCTGAGGAGATAATCCTTGAAGGAAGGGTCACTATAAACGGAAAGACTGCATCCCTCGGAATGAAGGCAGATATTTCAAAAGACCATATAAAGCTTGACGGCAAACTTCTGACAAAACCCGAGCCAAAGGTTTATCTGATGCTGAATAAACCTAAAAATGTTCTGACAACACTCGCCGAAGAGGAAGAACGCCCTACTATAAAGGATTATTTAAAGAACATCAGATACAGGGTTTTTCCGGTTGGAAGGCTTGACTTTGATTCAGAAGGGCTGCTGCTTATTACAAACGACGGCGATTTTGCGCATTCAATTTTGCACCCGTCAAAGAAGATGCCAAAGACATATCATGTTAAAATAAAGGGCATCATTGAGGATGAAAAGATAGAGAAACTGAGAAGAGGGATAAGGCTTAAGGACGGAGTTACTGCGCCTGCCAAAGTAAAGAAACTCAGAAAGGCAGAGGAAAACTGCTGGATTGAGATTACGATTTATGAGGGCAAAAAAAGGCAGGTTAGGAGAATGTGCGAGCAAGTGGGGCATTCCGTGCTTAAACTCAAACGCATAAAGATCAACGGCATAGATATTGGAAATCTTCGCTCAGGAGAGTTAAGATATTTAACTCCTGATGAGGTTAAAAAAATAAAGAAAGAGGCAATGAATGACTCGGGACAAAAGCTGCGGTGAACTCAGGGAATCTGACATAGGCTCAAACCTGAGCCTTGCCGGGTGGGTGTTCAGAAGAAGAGACCACGGAGGCCTCATATTCATTGACCTCAGGGACAGGAGCGGACTCTGCCAGATTGTATTCAGTCCGGACATCGCAGGTGATTCACATACTAATGCGCATGACTTGAGAGCTGAGTATGTCATTGCTGTGTCAGGCGAGATACGAAAAAGGCCTGAAGGAACAGAAAACCCTAATCTGCCGACAGGCGCAGTTGAGATGTATGTCAACAAACTTGAGGTCCTGAATGAGGCTGCGCCATTGCCTTATAACATGGAAGAGGCCGCAGACACAGGAGAGGCCTTACGGCTTAAACACAGGTATCTTGACCTCAGAAGGCCTGAGATGCAGCAGAACCTTATCATGCGTCACAAAATTGCAAAGGCAACAAGAGATTATCTCGATGAAAAGGGATTCCTTGAGATAGAAACGCCGATGCTTACAAAATCCACTCCTGAAGGCGCAAGGGATTATCTTGTTCCGAGCAGGCTGAACCCCGGACATTTTTATGCGCTTCCGCAGTCACCGCAGTTATTCAAGCAGATATTGATGGTTGCGGGAATGGAGAAATATTTTCAGATAGTTAAGTGTTTCAGAGACGAAGACCTCAGGGCGGACAGACAGCCTGAATTTACACAGGTGGATTTAGAGATGTCTTTTGTTGACAGGGAAGATATTCTCTCTCTCATGGAAGAAATGATGAAAAAGCTTTTCAAAGACGTGCTTTCAATTGATATAGAAACACCTTTTCAGAGGTTAAGCTTTCATGAATCAATGGAAAGGTTCGGGAATGACAAACCTGATTTAAGATTTGGGCTTGAACTTAAGGATATGGCAGACCTTGCCTTAAAGGGCACGTTCAAGGTTTTCCTTGATGCAATCAATGACAGGGGAATGGTAAAGGCAATTAACGGCAAAGGAATGGCAGGTCTTTCACGCAAAGAGATAGATACGCTGACAGCAGAAGCACAGTCTTACGGCGCAAAGGGCCTTGCGTGGATAAAGATAAAAAGCGGTTTTGAATCTCCCATAGCCAAGTTCTTTTCTGAAGAGACACTTAAAAAAATGGCTGCAAGGCTTGAAGCAGAAGAAGGCGACTTAATGATGTTCGTAGCCGATAAGCCCAAGGTCACATACGATGTCCTGAGCAGGATGAGGCTTGCCCTTGGCGAGAGGTTGAACCTTATTAAGCCCGGATATAAATTTGCATGGATAACGGACTTCCCCTTGCTTGAATGGGATGAAGAGGAATCAAGATTTCAGGCAATGCACCATCCGTTCACATCACCCATGAATGAGGATATAGAAAAAATGCTTATCGGGAATATGGATGACAAGGAAATGCTGTCATCTTTAAAGGCTAAGGCTTATGACATTGTTTTAAACGGTTATGAGATCGGAGGCGGAAGCATCCGTATTCACAGGCAGGACGTTCAGAAAAAGATGTTTGAGCTTTTAGACATCTCTGATGAAGATGCAAAGATGAAATTCGGGTTTCTTCTTGATGCGCTCCAGTATGGCGCTCCGCCGCATGGAGGCATCGCCCTCGGACTTGACAGGCTTGTGATGATAATGGTCGGTGCAGTATCCATAAGAGACGTTATCGCATTTCCCAAGACACAGAAGGCAGTCTGCATGATGTCAGGCGCTCCTTCAACAGTAGAGCTGAAACAGCTCAGAGAGCTTCACATTAAAACAGACGTACCTCTGGAATAGCCCTGCAATATGGGACAACACGTGTCCAGAAACACAGTCAAGAAAGCCTTGGTTGTAATCGTATGCCTTGCCGCAGCAATTATAGTTACAAAACTTTATCTTAAAACAATAGGCATTCTGCTGCTCGCGGCTGTGGTTATTTATGCCCTATTATCAGTTACAAAACTGTCTAAAGGAGAGAGGAAAGCTTCGTTGGAAAGGGCGGGGAGCAGCGATAAAATGCCTCTCGGCAAAGCCGTTCAGTTCTTGCAATATCTGATTTACGGTTTAATTGTTGTTGCAATAATCAGATTGCTTATCGGACAGCCGAAATAGAACGAATAAAAGATGAGCAGCACCTTCGGTGTTCAGCCCGTTTATCTTCACTTTCCTCTGCCCTTGTCAATCCCCGCTCTGCACGGATATAATAAGTGCTACATTTCATAGAGGAGAAAACATTTTGGAAGAACGATACAATCCGCAAAAAGTTGAACAGAAGTGGCAGAAGTACTGGGCTGAGAGAAATATCTTCAAAACTGAAGCAGACTCTTCAAAAAAGAAATTCTACTGCCTTGAAATGTTCCCCTACCCTTCAGGGAAAATCCACATGGGCCATGTCAGGAATTATGCAATCGGCGACGTAATCGCAAGATATAAAAGAATGTGCGGTTTTAACGTTATTCATCCGATGGGATGGGATGCCTTCGGAATGCCTGCTGAGAACGCCGCGATAAAAGAGGGTATCCACCCTGCAAAATGGACCTACGAAAATATCGCATACATGAAAAAACAGCTCAACCAGCTCGGACTCAGCTATGACTGGGACAGAGAGGTTACAACATGCAGCCCTGATTACTACAAGTGGAATCAGTGGTTCTTCCTGAAGATGTATGAGAAGGGGATTGCATACAGAAAATCGTCATTTGTGAACTGGTGCCCTTCATGCATGACTGTTCTTGCAAACGAGCAGGTTATTGACAATGGATGCTGGAGATGCGATACAGCCGTAATCAAGAAAGAGTTGGAGCAGTGGTTCTTCAGAATCACGCAATATGCGGAAGACCTTCTGAAGGCGTGTGATGAGCTTAAGGGCTGGCCTGAAAAAGTAGTCTTAATGCAAAAAAACTGGATTGGGAAAAGCGAGGGGCTTGAGGCTGATTTCAAAGTTGCCGGAAGAGACGAAAAAATCCGCATATTTACTACAAGGGCAGATACGCTTTTTGGCGCGACCTTTGTGTGCCTTGCGCCAACACATCCACTGGCAGAAAAACTCGTCGCTGATAAGGAAGCAATTAAAAAAATCAAAGAGCACTACGGCAAGGAAGATGAAAAAATTGGGCTCTTTACAGGGCACTATGCAGTCAATCCGGCTAATGATGAGAAGATTCCAATTTATATAGCAAACTTTGTTCTGATGGAATACGGCACAGGAGCTATAATGTCAGTTCCTGCGCATGACCAGCGGGATTTTGAGTTTGCAAAGAAGTACAAGCTGCCGATAAGGGAAGTAATAGTACAGGAGTCAAGGGGTCTCGCCTCAGGCGAGTCGCAGAGGAGACAAGGAGTCAAGGGGTCAAGTGAAAATACAATTCTTCCCTCGAACCCTCACGAGCTTGAAGCTGCGTTCGAAGAAGATGGGGTTCTCATTGACTCAAGTTCATACAGCAGGCTAAAAAGTGACGTTGCACGAATAGAGATAGCAAAGCACATAGAGAAAAAAGGCCTTGGCAAAAGGGTAGTAAATTACAAGCTCCGTGACTGGGGAATATCAAGGCAGAGATACTGGGGAACGCCTATACCGGTAATTTATTGTGAGCAATGCGGTGTTGTTCCGGTCCTTGAGCAAGAACTGCCGGTAATCCTTCCCGAGGATGTGAAATTCACAGGCACAGGCGGGTCACCGCTTGCAGAGTCAGAAAAATTTGTAAATACAATTTGTCCAAAATGCAAAGGCAAGGCAAGACGTGAGACGGATACTATGGACACATTTGTTGATTCATCATGGTATTTTGTTGCATATTGCGTTGACAATGGTAAGATTGATTTCCAATCCCTAACCCCCAATCCCCAATCCCCAATAAGTTACTGGATGCCTGTTGACCAGTATGTCGGCGGCGTTGAACACGCAGTGCTGCATCTCCTCTATTCAAGGTTCTTTACCCGTGTTATAAAAGACCTTGGCATCATTAACTCTCCGGAGCCTTTCACAAACCTTCTCACGCAGGGAATGGTATGCAAGGAAACATTGAAATGTCCTGAGCACGGCTGGCTTTTGCCTGAAGATGTTAAGGATGAGAAGTGCATAAAATGCGGAAAGGCTGTTGACATAGGACGGGTTGAGAAGATGTCAAAATCAAAGAAGAATGTCATTGACCCTGACCATCTTATAAACAGATACGGCTCAGACACATCAAGGCTCTTCTCGCTCTTTGCAGCGCCGCCTGAAAGGGACCTTGAATGGTCTGACCAGGGAGTTGAGGGAGCTTACAGGTTTTTGAACAGGATATGGGGAATAGTCTATAAAAACAAAGTTCAAATTCAAAATGCAAAATTCAAAATTGAAGAACTTTCAAACTGTCAGCTGTCGGCTGTCAGCCTTTTACGAAAGACTCATCAGACCATAAAACGGGTTACAAACGACATAGAGCGCGAATACCACTTCAATACAGCGATTGCAGCGCTTATGGAGCTTGTGAATGATCTAAGCTCATTTGAACCAAAATCAGACAGCGACTGGAAAGCATTCAGATTCGGCATTGAGACGCTTGTGCTTTTGCTTTCTCCATTTTCTCCGCATATATCGGAAGAACTGTGGGAATCCATAGGCAACAAAAAAAGCATACTTGAACAGAAATGGCCTCTATGGGATGAGAGCATCGCACAAGAGGAAGAAATAGAGCTCGTTATTCAGATTAACGGCAAAGTAAAGGCAAAGATTATGATACCTGCCGGGCTCCCCGACGATGATGTGAGGGAGAAAGCTCTTGACGAACCTAAGATACAGGAAATTTTAAAGGGGAAAGCGCTGAAAAAAGTCTTTATTGTTAAAGGCAAACTTGTTAATATAGTAATATAAATTAAAATGGAAAAATCAAAATTCAAAAATTCAATCCAAAATTCAAAATTTTTCATTAATTTTGCACTTTTAATTTTTAATTTTGCATTTCTATTAGCTGGCTGCGGTTATACCCTGCAGGGCAGAGACACGCTGCCCTTTACCTCTGTCAAAATAGGCAGGATTGAAAACAAGACATTTGAACCGAAATTAGAAGATAAATTTCAGAAAGCGCTTGCGGATGAACTCATAAGAAACGGCATGATGATCTCAAGCAGCGCGAAACATATAATAAGCGGCACTATAGATGACCTGAAGCTAAACCCACTGGCAGAAAAAGAAGGAGTAGCATCCGAATATCAGGTAATTATAAAAGCCAGATTTTTTCTTACATCCCCTGACGGGAAGGTTAAAGAGTTAAGAAATACAGGGGTTTTTATTGTATCTTTTTCAGGTTCAGGCAATATAGAAAGTTTGGTTGCGGCAAAAGAGCAGGCAACGGAAACTGCTATGAGAAATCTGGCTTCTGAAATACGCGCCGGAATAGTCTATGGCATGTAGATGAGCATTAAAACCTTTTTACAGGAAATAGACAAAGGACTGACCTCTCCTGCCTATCTATTGTATGCTGCTAACGAGTACCCCATAGAAGAAGCCCTGTCTGCAGTCAAAAAAATAATCCCTGAGACAGAGATGGCTTTCAATTTCAATGTATTTGACATGGACTCTGCCGACCCCGAGCAACTCGGGGCAAGGGAAATAATTGACACCTTAAATACAATCTCTTTTTTTGGAAGCCGCAGGTATGTGGTTGTCAGAAATCTTCAGAAAATTTCAGCAAAGGAATTTAAAAAGTTCCAGTCATACATAGCCAATCCATCTCCAAATTCAGTATTTTTAATGTCCAACACCGGCGCCTTGAAAAAAGAAGCAAAAGAAAGCGTAAAGGGATTAAAGGCCATCTGCCTTGATATACGTGGAAACGACCTGCCTTTATGGATAAGAGAAAAGGCGAAGCAAAAGGGGGCTACGATTAAGGATGATGCGGCAGAATATCTTATCGGAGTTGCCGGAGACGACATAGGGCTTCTGTCTTCGGAGATTGAAAAACTTGCATCATTCGGGAATGAGTCAATTACAATAAACAGCATAAAAGAAATTGTTGAAGGCAGCAGGGATTACAGCGTATTTGACCTCACAAATGCGCTGAGGGAGAGGAATGCTGAAAAAGTTCTCAGGATATATAAAAAACTCTCCGAGACAACTGAGCCGTATAATCTTTTAGGCGCAATAAACTGGCACTACAGCTCGGTTGCGAGTCGGACGTCCACGCAGGCAACCCCGGGCCGCTCGGGGCAGCGAAAAGACTTTTCACAAGCATTTGAAATCCTGAACGAAGCCGATATACAGATAAAAACCTCAGGCGGCGCCTATCCGATGGAACACCTGCTAATCAGGCTGCTGCAGATTTGAGAACTGTATTTGCCAGTTTTGAGAGCCTTGATATTTTTCTTGAGGCTGTATTTTTATGCAGTACGCCTTTTGAGACAGCCGAGTTTACAGCCCTTACTATTTCTTTCAGAAACTTCTTTACATTTTCCTGATTTTTTTCAGTTATTGCTTCCTCAATCCTCTTAGAAACAGTCTTTATCTTTGAGCGGATTGAAGCATTGCGTAAATTGCGTTTCTGAGCCTGTCTTGTCCTTTTTATTGCTGAAAGATTTTTCTTTTTTGCTGCTTTAGCCGGCAATTCCTTCCTCCTTATTGGTTTTACCTGTCTCTGACAGGCTTAGACCCCGAAAAATTTGGTCATATTTTTTAACATAATTTTAGTTATAAAATCAATCTTTTTATGTTAAAATTCAGCACGATGAAAAAATATACTCCTATTTCGCTTAAAAAAATCAGGACCTATTCTCTATCAAAAAGAAAGAGCAAAGTAGAGGTTTCACTCTCAGCAATCCCGCATGAAGCCGGACATTCATTCAAGGGCTTTATTAATAACCTGCCTGATGCGCTTGCGGCACGAAACTTCAAATTAATTGTAAAGGCAATAATAAAGGCAAGGAAGAACAAAAGGCCCGTAATCCTCGGAATGGGAGCTCATCCGATAAAAGTGGGGTTATCTCCTGTTATAACGGACCTTATGAACAAAGGCATAATAACCGCAATTGCAACAAACGGCGCCTGCATTGTCCATGATTTTGAACTGTCATACACAGGTAAGACCTCAGAAGACGTTGCAGAGGAGTTGTGCAAGGGCACTTTTGGAATGGCAAAGGAGACAGGAGAATATATCAACAAGGCTATAAACAGCGGGGCAAAGAAAGGTTACGGCATTGGGAAGTCACTCGGCTGGATGATTCAGAATTCTCGCCCCGGCGAGTCGCCTGAGGCGACAAGATTCAAGTACAGGGAAATGAGCATATTCGGCTCTGCATATAAGCTTAAAATCCCTGCAACTGTCCATGTTGCAGTAGGCACGGACATAATCCACATGCATCCGCAGGCAGACGGCAGAGCTATCGGCGAGGGAAGCCTTAGAGATTTCAAACTCCTGACATCCGTAATATCAGACCTTGAGGGCGGCGTTTATATAAATTTAGGATCTGCTGTCATTATGCCTGAAGTTTTTTTAAAGGCATTGACCGTGGCGAGAAACCTCGGCAGCAAAGTTGAAAACATTACCACAGTGAATATGGATTTTGTCCAGCACTACAGGCCTCATCAAAATGTCCTTAAAAGGCCTACCATGCAAAAAGGATGCTCATATGCCCTCACAGGCCATCACGAGATAATGTTCCCGCTTCTGGCAGCGGCGGTGATTGAGGGAATCTGAATCGGTTAGGCAAATTTTTCAAAGCCCTTTAAAAGCGCCTTCATTACGCTATTTTTATTCTTTCTCTTTGTTTTTAGAGGGTTATCTGTGACGAAATAAACACAGCATCAGGGCATTTACCAAGCATACATGTTGAAAAATTGTTAGCAACCTCAATTAAAGATTTTTCTTGCCTCTACAGTCCTCAATCCCAGCATTTTGCCTATTTTTTGTGCAGTCATATTTTCTTTAAAAAACAAGAGGTTACGTATTTATAATAGGCTTTGCTGCAACTTCATTCTAAAATAAATTGTAAAGCCTTATTTATCAAGGCATGGGCGCTATGTAACTAAAACTTTGGAGTTATAAACAATGGGAAGGGGCGTCTAAACCTTTCTCTCTAACCATGCTTTTCTTTATCCTTCATCGCGCTGTCCGGTATCTCTCTATGTAATCATTAGCAACCTTTTCAGGGTCAAGGGAGAGGTAACGTGCATATTCCATGATATACCCTCTCAGATAAACCTCTGCCGGAAGGGCCGAAAACCTTTCATTCTCTATATCTTCAAAATACTGCTTGCGGATTTTTGTAAAAACCGCCATATCCTTCAGGTTAACACCAAGTTTTTCCCTTATTTCCTTTAACATCTTGCCGCTGAATGACTGCATGCCTGACATATACTGCTTCAGTTCTTCATCCACAACAAAAGACGGTTTCTCACTTACCGCTGTATCAGCGTCCTTATTCGTAAAAAAGTCGGCAAGTTTTGCGTACGCCTCTTCTACCTGTTCCAGTATTTCATGCCTTTTTTCTTCGGATAATTCATAGGCAATGGCCGAAGTTACAATGGAGTCATTTGAGTATAACGATTTCAGATGCAGATACGAATTCCTTACCTCTGACAGCTGTGCATCAGAACTGAGCTCAAGCGCATCAAAGTATTTCTTATAATCTTCTATTGGCATATTTATCAGCCGTTACCGTTATCTGCCTGCCGTCTTTCAGGTTTTCCGTAAGCTTGATTATCTCTTTTGCCACATGTGAAAACGGGTGCGTGAGCATAAAAGGCAGTCTCTTGTTTATGCACCTCAGCACACTTTCATCATATTCTATGTGCCCCGCATACTGCGCGTCAAAACCAAGAAATTTCAGGCATACGCTCTTAACGGATGAACCGATCATAACTTCCCTGCCGCTTCTGACTTGATTCAATATTATGTATATCTTGAAGGATGCCAGTTCATTCTCAATAATATCTCTGACGTGAGCCGACGTGCCCATCAAATGCTCAACTACATCCTTAAGGTGTTTTATACCGTGCACATCCCTGTTCTTCCAGACATCCTGAATCATATCCTTCAGCCCGTGTGCGCTGAGTATGATTTTAAGTTTCCTGAAAAAAACATTTTTAATGAAGTGATACATATTCTCAAGCGCTGTAATTTCCGGCAATGTTACAACTATCATCTTATCCGCCAGCAAAAAAGTATCTATGGTGTTGTTGTGAGAGCCTGCTCCAAGGTCAATGAGGATGTAATCCGTATCAATGGCCTTTATCTGCCTGAACAGCTTGAGTTTCTGGGCATATTTTATATTCTCGGAGTCAAGCGAGCTGAGAGTCCCTGACACCAATCCGATGTCAGGCATACCGCAGTTTACTATAATGTCATTCAGCGATGCTTTTTTTTCAAAAAAATCAGTGAGAGAATTTCTCGGCTTGCTTACTCCAAGCAGGGTATGAAGATTAGCGCCTCCGAGGTCTGCATCAATCAGCACAACCTTGTTGCCCTTTGAAGCCAGATGCGTGCCTATGCTGCTTGTGACAAAGCTCTTACCGGTTCCGCCCTTGCCTCCGCCGATAGCCCATATTTCGCATTTCTTATCATGTGCGCCGTTATTCATAAATTACATTGACAGCTTTTTATACGATAAAACCAGACATATAGTCAAGCCCTGCGCAAAATCAGCTGACAAAACCCTCCAAGCTAAAAAGGGGATGTCCCGAAGTTTCGGGACATCCCCTTTAATTTCAGTCTTAATTTCCCCTTACAGCAACGGAACTATAAGAAGCGCAACAATATTGATGACCTTAATCATAGGGTTAATTGCCGGCCCTGCCGTATCCTTGTAAGGATCGCCGACTGTATCGCCTGTGACAGAGGCTTTGTGCCCGTCGCTTCCTTTCTTATGCACTACGCCTTTGTCGTCTGTAACGCCGTCTTCAAAGGATTTCTTTGCGTTGTCCCAAGCGCCGCCGCCGCTTGTCATGGCAATGGCCTGGAAGAGTCCGGTCAGGATGCTTCCGATAAGAACTCCGCCGAGAGCTTCTTTCCCAAGGGTAAGGCCCACTACAATAGGAACAACAACAGGTATAAGAGCAGGAACCATCATCTGCCTTATGGCGCCTTTTGTGACAATATCAACGCACTTGCCGTACTCGGGCTTGCCTGTGCCTTCCATAATGCCTTTTATCTCCCTGAACTGTCTTCTTACTTCTTCGACAATGCTGCCTGCTGCCTTCCCAACAGCTTCCATAAGAAGCGAGCCGAAATAATAAGGCAGCAAACCGCCGATGAAAAGGCCTGCCAGAACCATCGGGTTTGAAAGGTCAAAATAAAGCTGTGTGCTAAATGACCTTGAATACTCCGCAAAAAGAACCAGCGCTGCAAGGCCTGCTGAACCGATTGCATAACCCTTTGTAACAGCCTTTGTTGTGTTTCCGACTGCATCCAACGGGTCTGTGATATTACGGATGTTTTCAGGCAGTCCTGACATTTCTGCAATACCGCCTGCATTATCTGTTATCGGGCCGTATGAGTCAATCGCAACAACGATTCCTGTCATTGAAAGCATGGAAACTGCTGACAATGCAATTGCAAAAAGACCGCCGGCTGCATCACCGGCAAAACCGCCGCCCAATGCATATGCGCCGAGGATTGAGGCCACAATAACCACAACAGGCGCGCCTGTTGACTTCATGCTGACTGCAAGTCCGGCTATAACGTTTGTGCCGTGGCCGGTCAAGCTGGCCTTTGCAATGTGCTGCACCGGGCCGTATTCCTTGGCAGTAAAATACTCAGTTATAACCACGATCAGTCCTGTCAATGCAAGGCCGATAAGTGACATAAGAAAAACGTTCATCTGTGTAAATGACGGGTGAGAGACCATTGAAGCCGCATCTACGCCTTTCAAAAATTCACCTGTCACAAAATAAAATGTTATTGCCGCAAGGATGCCTGCAACAGCAAGTCCCTTGTACAAGGCGCCCATAATATACTGTTTTTTACCAAGCTTTACTGCAAATGTTCCGATAATGGAAGCTATGATTGATATTCCGCCGAGGAGCAGCGGAAATTCCACCCATGCGCTGCCCGCGCCGAAAACTGTCTTTGCAAGAAGCATTGCCGCAACCAGTGTAACAGTATATGTTTCATAAAGGTCAGCTGCCATGCCTGCGCAATCGCCGACGTTGTCGCCAACGTTGTCTGCTATAACAGCAGGATTCCTCGGATCATCTTCCGGGATTCCAGCTTCAACTTTTCCGACAAGGTCTGCGCCCACGTCTGCAGCCTTTGTGTAGATACCGCCTGCGATACGTGCGAAGACGCTCATAAGCGAACATCCGAATCCAAGGCCTATCAGTGCATGAAATGCCTGCTCA
This sequence comes from Nitrospiraceae bacterium, assembly GCA_003599795.1. GTDB lineage: Bacteria > Nitrospirota > Thermodesulfovibrionia > Thermodesulfovibrionales > UBA1546 > UBA1546. Next base: position 42,338 of record QZJQ01000037.1, on the reverse strand, counting down.
GGCGCTGACTGTTTTGCGATAAAATAAAAACCTGCAAGGCCTATAATCCCGAGGCCCACGACCATAACGCCGGTCACTGAGCCGCCCATGAACGCAAGCCTGAGCGCGGCCTGAAGCCCTTTGTGTGCGGCCTGTGTGGTACGCACGTTGGCGCGAACAGTAACCCACATACCTACAAAACCTGCAAGCGCTGAACCTAATGTTCCAATAATAAAACCGGCAGATGTCCAGATGCCAAGCCCGAACGCTGCGATAAGGACAACGAGAACTACTGCCACCACTGCAACAGTCTTATATTCACGTGCCAGAAACGCATATGCGCCCTCTTTAATTGCATTTGAAATCTCCTGCATCTTGGCATTTCCCGCATCCTGCTTTGACACCCACATTGCGGTTATCACAGCGTATATTACGCCTAACAATCCGCAACCTAAGGCAAAAAGAATTGTCAAACTCATCTCTCCTCCTTCTATCTAAGTTTTAAAAAAATTTATAAATTATAAAAAACTCCGACTGAACCAATTGTTTTTTCTTTCTGCGCCTCTCACCCCCTTAATCAGTTTTTAGTTTTCAGTTGACTGCTTTCAGTCTTCAACTTTGAACTTATATCATCCCCCTGTAATATAATCCTTCAGATAATGCAGCTCTGCCTGAAGGGTGCTGACCTGAGCCTTAACCATATCACGGATTGATATAACACTAATCACCTGTCCCCTTTCTATAACCGGCAGATGCCTTATGTTTTTATTTACCATTACCGTCATCGCATAATCCAAATCGTCATCAGGTTCTGCAATCAGGATATCTTTTGTCATCACATCCTTTATATGAATCCGGCTGAAGCCTTCGCCTTTTTTAACCCAGCATCTAAGCACATCCCTCTCTGTAAACATTCCCACAAGCCTGCCTCCTTCCATAACAAGGATGGCTCCAATGTTTCTCTCAACCATTTTATTAATTGCAACATCCACTGTTGAATGGCTGTCAACTGCAATAAATTCAATGCCTCTGTCTTTTAGGACATCTTTTATTTTCACCGGTCAGACCTCCTATTTTAGTGTCAGCGCTTAATGTCAGTGTCAGCAAAAAAACCGGCACCGTCCACTGTCACTGATTAACCTAAATATTCATTCCCTTCCAGCCTGCTTTGCGAAAACCATTGCAGTTGCCCTGTAAACCATATGCGCCATCTTTGAAAAGGGGGCATATGCAAAAAGAAAGAATACAAAAGAAAGATGCGCTATGTAAGTTGGATATGCGAGCATTTCATTATTCATAAGCCTGAACACCTCAGAGAGAATCCCTGTTGCCATTACAAAAAACACAACACCGATAAAGAGCCAGTCATAATAACTGCCGATGCCTGCCTTAGCGCTGTTTTTTATCCTGTTAAATATAACAAGCAGTATTCCCAATGCAAGCCCCGCGGCGCTTACGTTGCCCAGAATCTTCATGGGGTCTGTTAACGGGTATGGAGACTCGCCCAATAACCATTGCAAAGGCTCCATGCCTAAAAATTTCATAATAACAGGCCCGTAAAGATATATCAGCGCCCACGTTGTTGTTATTGCAAGGCCTGCAAAGCTGTAAAAAACAAGCATATGCGATATTGATCTCCCTTTGGTGGCCTCGCACTTATTGAATCTGCGATGGGCCAGTATCTCTGTTATCGCAGATATTGCAGCCCCGATTATACTTCCTCCTTTTGTCCCTGCATTTCTGGACATGTCATTCCAGTACCTCATTATTCCTCTTGCAAACACTATAACTGCAAAGGCTGCCGCTGCCATAAACACAGGGTCTATAAAAAAGGTTGTTGGAATTAACTTGGAAAAAACTATGCCTTTGACCGGGTCTTTGGGAACATTCGCAAAATCAAGCTTGCCTGTTATCCCAAGATATGTCAGGAATATCAATACAGGCACTGCAAAAAGCAGCAGAAAATATTTTATGTCGCCTGCCATCTTTGCAAGGAGCTTCGGCGAAGAGTAATGCTGAAGGCTCAGTTTTCTTATCGCTCCGAGCACTTCGCCAGGTTTGGCCCCTCTCGGACAGTAAGCAGTGCAGTCGCTACACTGGTGGCAGAGCCATATGTCAGGATTGCTGAAAAGCTTGTCTTTCAGCCCCCATTGCGCATGCGCCATTTCTTTTCTCGGGAAAGGCTTGTCATCAGGCGTCACATTGCAAACAACAGAACAGGTTGCGCACTGAAAACATTTTTTAAGAGACTCTCCCCCTGAGTTGATTACATCGTTTATAAAATTCAAATCGGGCTTAATTATTTGTTCTGCCATCTGCTCCTCCTCTTTAAAATTCCTTAAACGGGTTTGGTCCGATTTCTTCTATTCTCTCAACAAAGTCATTTATCATCTGAGGGAGCTTGTCATACTCCGATATTGAAACCTGGACAAGCTGGCACCTGTCTGATTCAAGCTGAAGCTTATCAAGCGTCTCCTTGACCTTGCTGAAACGGTAATTTGCAAGCTCGCTGCCTTTTACAAAGTGGCACTGATAGTTTTCGCCGTACTTGCAGCCGAGCAGCATCAGTCCGTCAATGCCTCTTGAGAATGCATCCGACACCCAGACCAGGTTGGTTGAACCAAGACACCTGACAGGGATAATCCTTACCTTGGGGTTTATTTTAATGCGCTTTATGGCAGCGCTGTCCAATGCAGGATACGCGTCATTCTCACATGCCAGTATAATAATCCTGAACTCGTCTTCATCCACTTCTATGGACTTAATCATGGTGCCGACCAAGTCAACGCTGAAGTCTTTGAACGATACAATCCTCTCAGGACATGCGCCCATGCATGTGCCGCATCTGCGGCAGCGGTTGAGCCTGTAAAACGGCGTGCCTTTTTCATCTTCATCAATTGCGCCGAAGGGGCATTCTTCTGTGCATCTCTTGCAGGAAGTGCATTTTATCATCAGAGGGTCCGGGAACGTGGTATCCCATGCCCTCGGATGAACAGCAATGCCTTTTGCAACATGCTCAACGCACTGTATTGCCTTCAAAGCAGCACCTGCCGCGTCTTCAGCCGCATCCGCCATAGTCATCGGCTGTCTCACACAGCCTGCGGCGTAAATGCCTGTTCTTCTTGTTTCGTACTGGAAACATATAAAATTAGAATCAGCAAAACCGTATGCGCCTTCAAGCGCAGGGATTTCAGGCCCCTGCCTGTATGTTAGGTTTAAGATGAAGTCTGGCTTCGGTGTGTTATCAAGATATTCCTTCTTTGCTGCATCACCCTTCTTCCCGGCCTCTGTAAGCCCGTCAAGGTATTCCTGCGGGGCGCGTGTTGCAGGCACTACGCCTATTGCAAGAACAACAAGATCCGCCTCAACCTTTATTTTCTCTCCGAGGAGCGTGTCATCCGCCTCAACAAACAAGCTGCCGTTTCCGGCATCGCTTATGCCTGTTACCTCTGCCTTTGTTAATAAAACTCCGGGGTCATTCTGCATGTTCTTGTAAAAAATCTCCGTCTGTCCTGGAGTCCTGATGTCTTTATAAAATATCATCGCCATAGCATCGCTGTTTTTCTCTCTCACGTATTTCGCCTGCTTAAGCGATGTGCCGCAGCAGAATGACGAACAGTATGGAAGATGGTTTGCGTCCCTTGAGCCTGCGCATTGAATGAATGCGACCTTCTTTGCCTCTTTGCCGTCAGAAGGACGGATAATCTTTCCCTTCTTTGCCATCTCCTCCATCTGCACGCTTGTAATAACATTGGGCTTGCCGTATCCGAGATGTCCGAGTTTTGAAGCGTCATAGGGCTTCCATCCTGCGGCCATAATAACAGCGCCGACCCTCATAGTCTCGCTTGTGCCGTTAGTCCTTATTGTCACATCAAGGAGCCCAGGCTGCCCTTCTGTCTTTTCTACTGTTGATGACTTAAACACCTTGATATTGGAATGCGCCTCAACTTCTTTTATCTTGTCAAATATTTTCGGCTCTTCCAGTTTGTCAAACGGCTGCTGCCTCGGCGTCTCTTTGTAAAGCTTTGCCGCCCAGCCTCCAAGTTCCGCCTCTTTTTCAACAAGGACAACCTGGTAACCTGCATTTGCAGCCTCAAGCGCTGATGACAGGCCTGCTGTGCCGCCGCCGATTACCAATATCTTATTGCTCAAGTCCGGAAGAATATTGGGCTCAGGAAGATCGCCTTTCTGCGCCTTGATTATCCCCATTACCACATAGTCGTCTGCAAGGCTCTGTGCATCTGCAGTCATCGGCTCCGCAGTCCAGGCAACAAATTCCCTCAGGTTGACCCTCTCTGTTATGGTGCCCGGGAAATCAAACTCGTCAGTTTTTACGCGAGGCGAACATGCGCCGATGATTAACGTATTTACGCCTTCTTTTATATCGTTCTTAATAAGCTCAAGCCCTTCAGAGCTGCACAAGACCTGGTGCTCCTTTATAATATCTGCTGGCACCTTGCCCTTTAATGCGGCCCTTGTTCTCAGCTTTGCTATATCAACCGCTTCTCCGATACCGCAGCCCTTGCATATATATACACCGAATTTCTTCTCCATTGCTATTTTGACCTCCTTGCGCTCTGAATGCTCTTAATCGCAACGCCAGTCGCCTCCTGAACGGACTTAGCCACATCAACAGGGTTCTTTGCCGTGCCTACCGCATATATGCCCTTCTTTAAGCTTGACATTGCTACAAAACCGTCATTTGTGTATGAAATGTCTCCCGGTATTTTAAAGTTCTTTGTTGACGGCACCATACCTGTTGCAAGCACAACCATTTCATATTTCTCAGTAATCTTCTTGCCGGCTAATACATCTTCAACAACTAATTCAACATCGCCGGTTGCAGTGTCCTCCGCAACCTTGGCGACCTTGCCTTTTGTAAGCGTTACATTAGGGTCTTCTTTAACCTTCCAGTAAAACTGTTCATACCTGCCTGGCGTCCTTATGTCTATATAGAATATCCTCACCTTTGAATCCGGATACTGCTCTCTTAAATAAGTTGCCTGTTTCAATGATGCCATACAGCAGATATATGAGCAGTACGGCAGGTGGTTTTCATCTCTGCTCCCTGCGCACTGAACAAACGCTATATTCTTTACCTCTTTATTGTCAGACGGCCTGAGAATTTTGCCTGAGGTTGGGCCGTTCGGCGAGGCAAGTCTTTCCATCTGCATATTGGTAATTACGTTTTTTATCTTCCCGCCGCCGAGAATATCCAGATTCCCCGCGTCATACGGATCCCAGCCTGTTGCGATAACAACTGAAGCAACATTCAGGTTAACAGTTTCCGCTTTCATGTCAAGGTCAATCGCATTGTATTTGCAGGCATCAACGCATTTTGCGCACGCCTTCCCTTTGCAGTATCTGGCGTCAATGGCGTACTTAAACGGAAAGGCCTGATTATGCGCGATATAAGCAGTCTTCGTTTTATCAAGGCCGAAATTAAACTCATTCGGCATTTCAACGGGACAGGCCTCTGCGCAGGCATTGCATCCCGTGCAATTGTCATTTATGAACCGCGGTTGAAGTTTTACGGCGACATTGTAATTCCCTTCCTCGCCTGAGATCTTTTCAACTTCAGCAAGAGTGTAAAAAGTCACATCAGCATTGTTTTTTATCCTCTTGAAATTTATCTCAAGCCCGCAGTTTGGCGGACACAGCTTTGGAAAGTACTTGTTAAGCTGCGCAACCCTGCCGCCAAGAAATGGCGTTTTTTCAACTATGACGGCGTCGTTGCCGGCCTCTGCCGTTTCTACTGCAGCAGTCAACCCGCTCATGCCTCCGCCGATTATTAAAATTTTTTTATTCTCTGCCATCTTATCCTCCAAAAAGCACAGTTTAAAGTTGAAAGTGAAAAATTAAAAGTTAAAAATTAAAAAACTCTTAACTTCTAACTTCTGACTTTCAACTACCAATAGAATATTGGGGAGGGCCGAGCCCTCCCCAATAAAACGTCAACTACTTAACCATTTGAACGTACGGTACTTTCTTTAACTCCCATTTATTGGTTTCTACATCATACTTGGAGTTTGTAAAGCACTTCCATTCTGCATCATCAATCTTGTTGAAATCGCCCCTGTAATAGTAACCAGGGTACCTGGACTCCTCCCTGAAGAGGATATGCCTTGCATGCGCCTCTACCGACAGAATTCTGTGATAGTTTTCAAAGCACCTTAATAGCTCGTGGAGGTCTTTTGCTGCCATTTTACCTGCATCCTCTTTGAGCATCTCAAGCTTCTGTAAGCCTGTTTCAAGCATGGTCTTTGAGGTCATATACCATGTGGCTACTCCGCCAAAGTACTCATCAGATATCTTCATCAGTCTAAGCTGAAGCGCTTTGGGCCCGATATAGTTCGGGTTAACGCCCGGTTCGGTTGTATAGGTTTTGTGTTTCTCGTAAATCTCAAACGGCAGATAAAGTTCAGCCGCAATCTCATCAAGGGACATTTTTGGTGAAGGCTTGTAGTCTGCATGGTCAAGGATGTATGCTAATGCAGCCTTTGCAGCTATCCTGCCCTCTGCGTGTGAGCCTGATGAGAACTTGTGGCCTGATGCGCCCACAACGTCGCCTGCCATGAAGAGACCGGGTACAGTAGACATCCTGTTATATCCCCAGCTGTAATGCTCCGGTGTGCCGGCAATATCGCCTGGACCGCTTACCCAGAACCCTGCGCAGCCTGCATGCGAGCCCAAGAGATACGGCTCTGTCGGCATAATTTCAGAAGGAGTTTTATCAGGCTCAATGTTATTTGCCGCCCATATGGATGCCTGTCCAATAGCCATATCAAGGAAGTCTTCCCACGCCTCTGCCTCAAGGTGTTTCATCTTCTTTTTGCCTTCTTTTTCACCAAGCTTCTCTGTGAAGGCTGCTCCCAGCGCTGCCATCGCCTCATGTGTTCTCATGAGTATCGGGCCTCTGCCGTCCTTCATTGCCCTCATCATAAGATGGTTTCTGATAGCGGTGCCAAGGCCTTTTGCATAATCTCCGTATCTGGCTACTGCGTCATCAAAATATTCCTTATCCGCGCAGTAATCGTTGCCAAAGCTGTCTGTTGCTTTAGCCTTAAAGAACAGGAACCATGCGCCGACAGGACCATATCCGTCCTTAAATCTTGCTGGCACGAACCTGTTTTCCATTAAGGTCAACTCTGCTCCGGCTTGCATTCCAAAGGCATAACCTGAACCGCTGCTAAACACAGGATACCAGGTCCTTCCCATGCCTTCGCCTACTGATCTCGGCCTGAAGCAGTTAACTGCTCCGGCAGTTGCGCAGATCATTGCCTTTGCCTTAAAGGAATAAATTTTGTTTTCTCTTGTGCTGAATCCGATGGCTGCTGCCACGTTTTTGCCGTTTGTATCCTTTACTGCCTTCACTATGAATACTCTCTCAAAGTGGTTCTGCGCCATGCCGGTTTTTTCACGGTTGGTCTGGAGCGCCTTCTTTGCAGCCTCTGCAACAATCACTTTGTAGGATTCGCCATTAATCATTATCTGCCATTTGCCGGATCTGACCGGCGTGCCGCCATCTTTTAATGACTTCTTTCCGGCCTCAGCTGCCTGAAAACCGTCAAGTGAAAAACCGTCATCGCCTTTCTTCCATATCGGAAGTCCCCATTCCTCAAACAGTTCAACAGAATTATCAACGTGCCTGCCGAGGTCAAACACAAGGTCTTCCCTGATGATACCCATCAGGTCATTTCTCACGTATTTGACATAATCCTCAACCTTGTTTTCGCCGACATAAGTGTTGATTGCAGACAGGCCCATTGCAACCGCGCCGCTTCTGTCTGTTGCTGCTTTATCAACCATGACAACCTTCAGCCCCTTTTCATTGGCCCAGCGGCATGCCTCATAAGCTGCGCCGCATCCTGCCATGCCACCGCCCATAATCAGGAGATCGCATTCAACTTCGGTTACTTCAGGTCTTTTACAATATGAAAATGTACAAGTTTCTTTTTCCATTTATATCCACCTCCTATTCTGTTCTTGCCGGACCGTTAAAGAACCCGGACTTTTTAAGATTTGCAAAATCCGGAGCCGGCTTGCCTGCATACGGATCAACGGAGCCTTCCGTTGTTGTTCTGATGGGGAATTTGAATCTCTTCAGAATCCCATTTCTGAATTTGATAGTCCACATTATTGAATCAGTGCCTCTCAAAGGGATGGTGCTGGAACCCAGGGGAACAAAGTCCGAATAACCCCTTACCTCTATTGCCTGCTGAGGGCATATCTTCACACAATTAAAGCACTCCCAGCACTGCTCGGGCTCCTGATTGTATGCCTTCATCTTTTCCCTGTCAAGCGTCATCAAATCATGAGGACAGATATACTGACATGCTGTCTTGTCCTGCGCCTTGCAACCGTCACACTTCTCTGTAATAACAAAACTCGGCATTTTTACCTCCTTCAGTAATATTGTTTTTAAAATACAAAATCGGCTTTAGTCTAAAGCCGTAAAGCGCTAACTTGTTCCTTCACCCCCTCTCACAAAATTTGGGATTAGCGGTTAGGGGTTAGGGATTGGAAACCAACCCCTAACCTCTGTATTTTTATTTTTCAAGACTCTGATAATACTTAATCAGAATTTCAGCCACTTCAGGGCGTGAGAATTCTTTAGGCGGCGCAATGCCTTTGCCTAACATTTCACGGACCTTTGTGCCTGAAAGCAGAACAAAGTCTTCTTTTTGGTGATCAGGCGCTTCGCACATCATCACAACCTTGTTCAGTTTCTTAGAGTAAGCAGTGTGGTCAGCTTTGAATATCTCAATTTTAAGCGCGCCGGCAGGAACCTCATTATCAAAAATAGTTTGTGCATCAAATGCACCGTAGTGGTCACCTACACCCGCATGGTCACGGCCAACGATGAAATGAGTTGCGCCCATGTTCTGACGGAATATGGCATGCAATACACCTTCACGCGGGCCGGCATAAAGCATATCGAAACCGTAACCGGTAATCATTGCGCTGTTTTTTGGAAAGTACAACTCAACCATTTTACGTATCGCAGCATCACGAACAGGCGCCGGGATATCTCCTGCCTTCAATTTACCAAGCAACATGTGAATAACCAGGCCGTCACAGCCTAAACGCTTCATTGCCATATGGCAAAGTTCTTCGTGAGCCAGATGCATCGGGTTACGAGTCTGAAAAGCAACAACTTTCTTCCAGCCGCGCTCAGTGATTTCGTTACGAATTTCAACCGCAGTACGGAAGGTGTCCGGGAATTCATCCTGAAAGTAAGAGAAGTTTAATACTTTGATTGGTCCGGAAAGACAAACCTTACCCTGTGCATTGAATGCTTCAACCCCTGGATGTGCTTCAGGCGGTTTTGGACGGTAAACTTTTTCAGACATCAGCGCCATATCTGCATCGCTGAATTCTTCTACAGCTTTTACATCCATAACAGCCAGCACAGGATTGCCTTCGACATTTGGATCTTTCAGCGCAATGCGATCGCCCGCCTTGATTGAGCCTGCATTTTTAACCAGGTTCAAAATTGGAGTAGGCCAGAACAACCCTGATGTCGTCTTCATATTGTTAGCAACAGATAGTGCATCAGCTTTATTCATGTAGCCTGTTAAAGGGTTGAAGTACCCGCCGCCCATCATAACTGCATTAGCTGCAGTAGCTGAGCTCACAACAATAGAAGGCAGACCTTTAGCCTCTTTCTGCAGAGCTTCATTTGCAGCCGTGTCATACACAAACAGTGGATTTAGTTTGTCTGAACCATGTGGTTGAATCAATGCCATTCTTTCCTCCTTGAAAATTAAAAGTATAGGTCTTATATGACCTATATGACCTATTTAGTTATTTCTGCGCAAACCTTGCTGAATATCTCATCAATGCTTCCGACGCCTGTAACAGACTTTAAAATTCCGCTTTTCTTGTAATAGTCTATGAGCGGCGCTGTCTGTGCGTCATAAACATCAAGCCTTCTTTTAATCGTCTCCTCTTTATCGTCATCTCTATGAAAAAGCGCTCCCCCGCATTTGTCGCATAGCCCTTCTTTTTTGGGAGCTGAAAAGTATATATTGTACATCTGCCCGCAGCCCTTGCAGGTTCTTCTGCCGGTAAGCCTCTTCATAAGGTCGTCCTTCGGGACATCCACGCTCAATGCTCCTGTTAATGACATATTAAGCGACGCCAATATCTTGTCCAGAGCCTCTGCCTGCGCGGTGTTTCTCGGGAAACCGTCAAGGATATAACCTTTCTTGCAGTCATCCTTCTTAAGCCTGTCCTCTACAAGGCCCAAAACCACCCTGTCAGGCACAAGTTCTCCCTTGTCCATAAAGGACTTTGCCTCTTTGCCGAGCGGAGTGCCTTCCGCTACATTTTGTCTTAAGATATCGCCTGTAGATATCTGCGGAATCCCGTATTTGTCAATAAGCTTTTTAGCCTGAGTTCCTTTGCCAGCGCCAGGCGCACCTAACAATACTATCCTCATACCTTACCCCCTTTATTTCCCTCTGCTGTCCGCTAAATTAAAAATAAAAAACCGATTAAAGCAGTTGCTTGTATTTACTGCAGGATTTTTTAAAAATCTACGCAGTCTTTGTAAGCGTTACATACTATTCTAAATATTATGTTTTTTCAAGAAAAAAATAAAAATTATTCTATTAGTTTTTCTTATAAACCTCTTTTAAGAAAATCATAAACCCTGCCCAGCGCCGCGCCTCTGTGGCTGAGACGGTCTTTTTCCTTATCGGACATCTCGGCAAAGGTCCTTTCATGCCCTTTTGGATAAAAAACAGGGTCATATCCGAATCCGTTAGCCCCTTTTGGCTCTGTCCCTATCCGCCCTTCTGCATATCCTGAAAAAGTCTCCACCCTGCTGTCAGGGAATGCAAAGGCAATGCAGCAGACAAAACGCGCGCCTCTGTTTTCACTGCTGACGGATTTCATCTCATTTAAGAGCTTCTCGCAATTTCTTTTGTCATCCGCATCCCCGCCGGCATACCTTGCAGAAAAAACCCCTGGCGCCCCGTCCAAGGCATAAACCTCAAGCCCCGAATCATCAGCAAGGGCAGGCATCTTCGTATATTTTGAAACAGCCTTTGCCTTCTTCACAGCATTTTCTTCAAAGGTCTTGCCGTCTTCTTCAACTTCAGGGCATTCGGGAAAATCATCAAGCGTGTAGATAGTGACAGGCATATCCTTCACAATCCTCTTTATCTCTTCAACCTTTTTCTTGTTTCTTGTTGCAAGGACAATGTTCATATCCGCACCCTTAAAGATTTTCAGGCCGCCTGCCAGAAAAAGCACTGCCCTAAAAATCAGGAAACATCTTTATTGAAAGCTCTTTATTATTGCCAATCACTGCTTTTGCAGTGAGAATGCCGCCTTCAACATAGGCCAGGCTGAAGCCCTTAAAACCTCTGTGGACAAACTCCTTTGCATCAGCCGGGCATCCCCTCTCGCACCCTGCGATGCCCCTCACCATTTGAGAAATCAGCCCTCTTATATCAACGCCGTTAAGAGCAGCGCCTTTTAAAGAACAAAAGGCATCTATCTGCCCTGCAACAGAATCCATGTCAATATGAAATGGATTTTGAACAACAATGGCTATTGAATCATTTCCGACGCCAACGCTTATCTCCATTGACTCCCCCAGGGCATTATTAAACTTCTACTTCTTATTTCTCTTATACGACGGCTTGATATTATAGATTGATAGCACGTCAGGCTTCAAGCTATATTGCATTTTTTGAAATCTTTTTACAAAATACTCTTACGGCAACTGTTATGAAAAAAGTCATTGTCACAGAAGATATTATCAGGATACTGAAAAAAGAGCAGAGTTTCCTTGACAGAACAGGCTTCATGCTGCTGCCTGCCGGCTCGAACGAGGACGTCCTTGCCATCCATAAAAAAGAAAAGGCAGACCTCATTGTGGCAAGCCTTGATTCAACCAAGGGCGTCTCAGGAGAAAAGCTCTGTTCCATCATACGTGAAGACCCTGAGATGTGCGCTGTCTCAATCATCATTGTCTGCTCTTCAGAGTCAGATTCAGACAGGTGCATGGCTTGCAAGGCAAACGCATTTCTCCCAAGAGCTGTAAGTTCGGCTATCCTTCTTCAGGAGATGCACAGGCTGCTTAATATCGCAGCAAGGGGCTTTTGCAGGGTCCCCCTTAGAATAAAACTGGAGGGTAAAAAAACAGAGTCCTCATTTTCAGGCAGCATAGAGAACATAAGCGCATCAGGCATGCTGTTCAGTTCAGGCGCAGAGCTTTTTGAGGGAGATACGATAGCATGCTCATTTTCTCTTCCGGGTTCAGGAAGCATAACAGCCGAGGCAGAGATTGTTCGCATTATAGAAAAAGAATCTCAAAACAAACAGAACCTCTACGGAATATCTTTTACAGACCCTGACAACGGCCTCATTTCAGCAATAGAGAAATTTATAACTAAAAAAAGCCCGTGAAACAAGCACAGAGTTTCAGGGCTCGGAAGCAGGCATTTCCTTTTGAACTTTTACACAAAGCGCCATCTTTTTTTAAAACTTCGTGATTTAAGATGGGAAAAACAAAGATTCTCATAACATGCCCCAAAGGAATTTCTCCATACCTTAAGGAAGAAATCCTAAGGCTTGAATTCCCTGTCAAATCCGATTCTGTTTCATGGGTTGAGACCAAAGGTTTTATGGAAGATGCAATGAGGCTCAACCTTTTTTTAAGAACAGGTCACAGGGTCCTCTATCACATCAGGGATTTCAATGCATCTAATCCCGAAGAACTTTACGCTGAGGTCAAAAAAATCCCATGGGAGGATTATCTTCATGAGGATGGATATGTGTGCATTACATCATCAGTTAAAAACCCAACGATAAGCGATACAAGATATCCGAACCTTAAATGTAAGGATGCAATAGCGGACAGGATGTCAGAGAAGTTTGGAAGGAGGCCTGACTCGGGCCCTCTGAGGGACAGAGCCGTCATCCACCTCTACTGGGAAGATAAAGATTGCAGCATATACATAGATACTTCCGGCGAGCCCCTGTCCAAAAGAAGATACAGAAAAATTCCACTTGGGGCTCCGATGCAGGAGACTCTCGCAGCCGCTGTTATCATGGCAACGGAATGGAGCGGGGAGGGGAATTTCATAAACCCAATGTGCGGAAGCGGAACACTTGCCATAGAGGCAGCCAGCATTGCTCTGAACAGGCCGCCAGGCCTTCTCAGAGACAACTTCGGCTTCATGCACATTAGAGGATTTAAAGAGGAATCGTGGGAACGCTTAAGGGAAAACGCAAAGTCCTCAATAAAAAAGCGGCTTGACTTCAGGATAATAGCATCTGACATAAGCAGTAAGGCCATAGAAACCGCGAAAAATAATGCGGAAACAGCAGGCGTTGCACACCTCATTGAGTTTTATGTCTGCGATTTCAGAGAAACACCGGTTCCTGAAGGGGGAGAAATAGTCATCCTGAATCCTGAATATGGAGAGAGGATGGGAGAGGAAAAAGCCCTTGAAGATACCTACAAGGGAATAGGCGATTTTTTTAAGCAGAGATGCAAGGGCTATACAGGCTGCATATTCACTGGAAGTCTTAACCTCGCAAAAAAGGTGGGGCTTAAGGCAAAGAAGCGTATACAGTTCTTTAACGGCAGTATTGAATGCAGGCTGCTGAAATACGAGTTATATGAAGGAAGCAGGAAGGCCTAATCTGTATGATGTATAATAAACAGCCATGCTTTCCATCGGACACATAAGGGTAAATTCTCCTTTAGTGCTTGCTCCAATGGCAGGGATAAGCGACCTGCCTTTCCGCATGACTAACAGGTCGTTTGGGTGCGAACTCGCGTTTACGGAGATGATAAGCGCAGGCGCACTTGTAAGAAAAAATGCAGCCACGCTGAAAAACCTTTCTGCGACAGCTGATGACAGGCCGTTGGGAGTCCAGTTGCTCGGCGCCGATCCGGATGTTATCAGAAGGGCTGTTGATATTGTATCCGGATATGCGTTTGATATAATAGATTTCAACGCAGCGTGTCCCGTAAACAAGGTTATATCAAGGGGCGAAGGCGCAGGGCTTCTTATGGAACCGCTGAGGCTGCAAAAAATCCTGAAGATAATCGTGGAAAATACGAATAAGCCTGTCACCGTAAAGATACGCTCCGGCTGGGATGAATTATCTGTCAACGCATCCGAGAATGCGCTGCGCGCACAGGATGCCGGAGTTAAAGCCGTCATTATACACGGCAGGACCAGGCAGCAGGCATACAGCGGAAAAGTAGATTACGGCATAATAAGAGGGGTAAAAGAGTCCGTTCAGATACCTGTAATAGCCAGTGGTGATGCGCTTTCGCCGGAATTAATCAGAAAACTTTTTGATGAGACAGGCTGTGACGGCGTGGCCGTAGCGCGAGGCGCTCTCGGCAATCCATGGATATTCAGGGAAACAGAAGAGCTTCTGAAAAAAGGTTCAGCTCCTTTAAGGCCCGATGTTTATGAAATAACACAGACAATGAAAAAACATCTTGCTCTGAATATCTCATTCCACGGTGAGGAAAGAGGAGTCTTGCGTTTCAGAAAATTCTTTGGATGGTACACGAGGGGGATGCCGGTAAAAAAGCTGAAAACAAGGGCATTCCATGCGGCAACAAAAGAAGAAATGCAGGGTCTTATAGAAGCCGCAGACTCAACTCTGCGAGAAAGGGAGGAGGATTATGCTTCTGAAAGTCGGGCATAGAGGAGCAAGGGCTTATGAGACTGAAAATACCATTGAGAGCTTTAAGAAGGCTATTGAGCTTGGCGTAAATGCCATTGAATTTGACATTAGGGCATCAAAGGACAAAAAACTTATTGTTTTTCATGACGATAACCTGAAAAGGGTCTTTGGAAAAGATGTTGAGTTAAATGCAACAACATTAAAAGAACTAAAACAACTCACGGAAAACAGAATCCCGACCCTTGAAGAGGCACTGCAATTCATCGGTACAAAGGTTGAGAGGATTCTCATTGAGTTGAAAGAAACAGGTTATGAAAAAAAAGTCCTCGCAATTATAAAAAAAGAAAAACTCATGGGCCGCGCAATTATTGTTTCGTTCCATGAAGAGGCTCTCTCTGAAATCAGAAAACTGGACAGCAGGATAGAGACCGGGCTCATCTATGCAAGGCACAAAAACCCCATTGCTTCAGCCTTAAAATTAAAGGCGCAGTATCTTGTGGCCCTTTATAAGTTTACTCATACAAAAAACATTGAAGATGCGCATAAGAAAAATCTCAGGGTAATAGTATGGACAATCAATACAAAAGAAGAGGCTGAGGAATACCGCGCAAAAGGCGTTGACGGAATCGCAAGCGATAAGCCGGATATTTTGTAACTGCGCATTGACACAATGCCTCAAACCCGTTATTGTAAAATCATAAATATAAAAGGAGGAGCTTATGAAAATAGAACTTGAAGGCACACTGATAAAGATGACACCTGAAAACGACCGGGAGAAAAATGAACTCAACCAGCTCTGGGTTATCCTCATAGACTGCGTTAAAGAAAACAAAAAGCTTGTTCCTGTGGGACAGTATCTTCCGGGCATGAAGGAAGTGGCAACGTTTAATATTGAATAGCGTCAATTAAAGCCATGCCATATTTATGAAAAAAAAACGCGTAGTATGCGCCGGGACTTTTGACCATCTTCATCTGGGGCATGCCGACTTTTTAAAACAGGCAAAGGCTCTGGGAGATGAACTTGTCGTCATTGTTGCCCGCGATGAGAACGTCAGGCGCATAAAGAACATGCCTCCGGAGCATAATGAAAATGAGCGCAGGGAAAGCGTTGAAAAAACAGGTATTCCTGACACGGTCTCGCTCGGATACACAGATAAAGATATTTTTAAAATACTTGAAGATTTAAAACCTGATGTCATTGCCCTCGGTTATGACCAGAGGGTTTCAGAGGAAAAAATCCAGGAGAGGCTCCCGGGATGCAAGGTCGTCCGCCTTAAGCCGTTTAAGCCCGATAAATACAAGTCGTCTTTTTACAGGGCAAAGATAAAATAAAAAAAGGGGTCGAGCCGACCCCTTTTAAGCTAATCAGTTTTCTTTTTTAGAAGAAGAGTTTCTGGTTAATCAGAATGCCGAGTGATACAAGCAGCGCATAGATTGCCAGAGACTCAATCATTGCAAGGCCGATAATCAGAAGGAGCTGAATCTTTCCGGCTGCGCCGGGATTTCTTGCTGCGCCTTCACATGCCTTGCTAAGGCCGATGCCCTGGCCAATGCCTGTGCCTAATGCTGCAATGCCTATTGCAAGCCCGGCGGCAAGAGCAGCCATTGCCTTAACATTGGAATCTGACGGAGCCGCTGCCTTCGCCTCTTCTGCAAATACAAACGGGGCCAATAAACAGACAAGAGCAAGTGTCATTAAAATTACAGAGATAATTTTTTTCATTGCTTATTCCTCCTTTCTTTGAAACTCGTATTTAATGCCCTTCTTCAACAGCGCCGGCAAGATATAAAGTAGCCAGAAGGGCAAAGACAAATGCCTGTATAAGGCTGACCAGTGTCCCGAGTCCGAGTATGAGAATCGGAACAAACAACGGGACAAGCATTGCGAGAACGCCTAATATAATATGCTTTGCAACCATATTCCCGAAAAGCCTGACAGAGAGGGTGACCGGCCTGACAAGATGTCCTATGAATTCTATAAAAAACATCAATATCATCAACGGCAGTGCGAATATGGAACGGATAGGGCCGAGGAAATGATTTATATATTTAACCCCATGAACTTTGATTCCGTAATAATGTGTTGCTAAAAACACGGGGACTGCCATTGCCGCATTTGTGTTTATGTTGCTTGTCGGAGATGCAAACCCGGGAATAAGCCCCATAAAATTACAAACGAGTATGAACATAAACAAAGTGCCTATTATAGGGAACAGGGTCTTCCCCCAGTGATGGCCTATGTTTTCCTCTGATAGTTTCAGAAATGCCTCAACAACAACCTCAATGAAATTCTGAAAGCCTGTCGGCACCATTCTGAGCGAACGCCTGATGACAAGCGCAGATGTTATGAGTATGACAGACGCAAGGACTGCATAAGTAACATTATGCGGAATCTTGTTGGGATCAATAATTGCATCCATTAAAAGAACTTCGTGCATGCCAGCTGCCATAAAAGCCTCCTGTGGAAAAAATCGTTGCTATATTAATTAAAATCCAAATCCAAAGTCAAGGATTTCACAGAGAATTGTCATATAAAAAATTTATGAATCTATAATGCTCTTGCCGCTATTATTCTCTCTATGCCTGAATAGTCCTTAATAACAGAGATATTCCGGAAACAATTCCGCACGGCGATTTCCGAGACTTCCTCTGCCTGTCCTTCTCCGATTTCAAGAAAGATAACTCCGCTGAGCATCAGGTATGCGCGCGCCTCTGAAAGTATCGTCCTGTAATAGCTGAGCCCGTCCTCGCCGCCGTCAAGAGCATTCCTTGGCTCCCACTTATTTATCTCAGGCTGAAGATTCGGCATGTCGCAGCTTCTGATATACGGAGGGTTTGAGACAATCACATCGAACTTAAAGGACAGAGTGCCGGAAAAGATGATTTGTTTTAAGGGCTCAAACAGCGAGCCTTTAAGAAATGTCACATTCGTTATTGCGTTAAGCTCTGCGTTCTCATTTGCATACCTTATTGCATCTTTTGATATGTCAGTTCCGTATACCTTGGCATCAGGAAAGTTCTTTGCTATTGCAAGCGCAAGGCACCCGCTTCCTGTGCAAAGGTCAAGGACTCGCAGTTTGGAGTTTGGAGTTTGGAGTTTGGAGTTGTGTATTTCTTTTTCACTTTTAACTTTTAACTTATAACTCTCAACTGCCTTTATCACTTCTTCTGCCAGCAATTCTGTCTCAGGCCTTGGAATAAGAACGCCCCGCCCAACCTTTATCTTCAAGCCGCAAAATTCCACATTGCCAATAATATATTGCAGCGGCTCCCTCTTCGCGCGCCTTTGAAGAACAGCGTCAATGTCTTTTACATTTTTTTCAGAAAGAACGGGATTATCCCTGTAAAGGACAGTCTTATCTATGCCGAGACAATGGGTCACGACAATCTCCGATTCCTTATGCACATCCTCAATGCCAAGCCCTTTCAGGAATTCCGTTATTTCTTTCATCTTATCGAGTGCAGTCATTTAGTGATTTTAATATGTTTTTGTACGATTTTACTATTTTTAAAATCCTCCTGATATGCTATAGTTTAGGCATTTAGGGGAAAATACGACAGTTCGCATAGTAATTGTTACACATCAAATAAATAGGAGACAATAAAATGCGAATACCGCTATTGAGTTTAATTGTTCTCATATCTCTTTTCGGATGCGCCAAATTTAAAGAGGGGGAATGCATTCAAAATATTTCTGATGGCACTATTTGGCGC
Organism: Nitrospiraceae bacterium; assembly: GCA_003599795.1. Taxonomy (GTDB): domain Bacteria; phylum Nitrospirota; class Thermodesulfovibrionia; order Thermodesulfovibrionales; family UBA1546; genus UBA1546. The sequence continues at coordinate 23,975 of QZJQ01000037.1, read as the reverse complement.
ATTACCGAAGTCCATTTCACAAAATATACTGCTCAAGGTTGGTATGCCGGGAAATGGGGCTATGCTGTTAAGGGGCTGCCATCTGATACATTTGATTCGCGGTATGTAACAGTCGCTTGTCCATTTAGCGAAAAAACAATTCAATAAATTAATACGCCGAAGGAGACAATCATGAATCAAAATGGAAAAATGCAGAAAAATGGGGACAGCGACCATTTAAATGAAAATAAATTTAAGGAACGTCTAATAAATCAGTGCACGGAACGGGCAATCGTCCGCACGTGATTTCCGGAGTTATAACTCCTTCAGCTTCTCTGCCTGATAGTGGGCAATAAGGTTATCTATTATCTCGTCAATATTGCCTTCAAGCACGCTCTCCAGCCTGTGAAGGGTCAGCCCAATCCTGTGGTCCGTCATCCTGTTCTGCGGAAAATTGTACGTCCGTATCCTCTCGCTCCGGTCGCCTGTGCCGACCTGAGTCTTTCTGTCCGCAGCGCGTTCTTTATCTTTCTTCTCTATCTCAAGTTCAAGAAGCCTTGAACGCAAAACCTTCATTGCCTTTTCCCTGTTTTTTAACTGAGACCTCTCATCCTGACACTGCACAACAAGCCCTGTAGGCACATGGGTAATCCTCACAGCAGAATAGGTCGTATTTACGCTCTGTCCGCCTGCGCCTGATGAACAGAATGTATCAATTCTGAGGTCTTTTTCTTCCACCTTTATATCAACATCTTCAGCCTCAGGCAAAACCGCAACTGTTGCTGCTGAGGTGTGAATCCTTCCGGAGCCTTCAGTCACAGGCACCCTCTGCACTCTGTGAACCCCGCTTTCATATTTCAGCCTGCTGTATGCGCCCTTGCCAGCGATATTTGCAATTATCTCTTTTAGCCCGCCGAGGCCTGTGGGGCTGGAATCAATTACCTCTACCTTCCATCTCCTCATCTCAGCGTATCTTGAATACATCCTGAAAAGGTTTGCCGCGAAAAGAGACGCCTCTTCTCCGCCTGTGCCTGCCCGTATCTCAAGTATTACGCTTTTTTCATCCCTCGGGTCTTTAGGCAGAAGCATTACTTTAAGTTCTTCTTCTATCTTGGGCTTTTTCTCTTTCAGTTCATTAAGCTCTGCCTGCGCAAGCTCCCTGAACTCGTTATCTCCGCCCTTAAGAATTTCTTCAGCTCCTTCCATATCAGTCAAAAGTTTTTTATACTCGCGGATCTTCTCAACAAGGGACTGGAGTTCAGACTGCTCCTTTGTATACTTCTGATATTCCTGCGGCACAGACAGGACCTTCGGGTCTGCCATCTGGGCTGTCAGTTTTTCGTACCTGTCTTCTATTGTCTGGAGTTTTTCAAGCAGCATTTTCAGCCTCTAACTTAAGAACCTCTTTTAATGCTGTGATGGCAACTTCTATCTGCCTGTCATCAGGGTCATGCGCCGTGAGCCTCTGCAAAAGAAGCCCCGGCATAATCATAAGGTTTATAACCGGATTATCTTTCATCTTCGCAGAAAGCTTTAAAACCTCATACGAAAGCCCTGCCACCAGCGGAATAAGAATAAGCCTTGATAGAAACTTATAAATAAAAAGCCATGACTGCGGAATAAAAGAAAATACAAAGATGCTTGTTATCATGACTATCAAAAGAAAACTCGTGCCGCACCTTGGGTGATGAGGGCTGAAACGCCTCACATTTTCCACAGTAAGCTCTTTGCCGTCCTCGTATGCGTGTATTACCTTGTGCTCTGCGCCGTGATATTCAAATATCCTTCGCATCTCCTTCCAGAGCCCGATTGCGACAACATAACCCATGAATATAAGAACTCTTATTATCCCGTCAACAATGTTAAATAAAAATGAATTCTCAGAAACAGGGGTAATTGCAATGCCGATAAGCTTCGTTGCATACAGCGGAAGCAGCACAAAAAGCGCAATCCCTATTATAAAGGCAAAGCCCATTGTCAGGCTGATAGTGAAAGGGCTCATGGGTTTTTCGTCTTCATCATATGCCTTGCTTGCAGAGAATTCTATTGCCTTCACTCCGAGGAAAAGAGCATGGAACAATGCCGCAACTCCCCTGAGCATCGGAACCTTCAGCAGTTTAGGGAACTCAGAGAGTGTTTCCCTTTTTACATGAATATCCCCCTTTGTATCTCTTACAGCCACTGTCCAGCCTTTCGGGGACTTCATCATCACTCCCTCTATTACCGCCTGCCCGCCTATGTTTTTCATTCTAATCCACCTTATGTCTATTATGAGAGCAGCATTTGCTTGAGCGACATTCGGGATTTTTCGGTAATCCCGAACAGTTCGGGATAGCGCAAAGAGCTTAGAACTGTCGAAAAATCTCGGCAAAAAGCGAAAGTAAATGCTGCCTCAATAGTTTTTTCTGCCAATAAAAAAGCCGTCCAGACACATTGCCGGGACGACCTTTATTCCCTTAAAACCTATCTACTTCTTGGTCTTTTTTGCGTATTTCTTCTTAAACTTCTCCACCCTTCCTTCAGCATCAAGAATCTTCTGCTTTCCGGTAAAAAACGGGTGGCACACCGAGCAGATATCAACGTGAATCTTAGGGTTCGTGGACCTTGTGATAAAACTCTCACCGCAGGCACAAACCGTCTTCACCTCTTTATATTCAGGATGTATCCCTTCCTTCAACTTAATCCTCCTTAAAGCGTTTTATTATTATAAAAAATATCAGGTGATTTTAGCAACTGGGTTTTCAGGGGCCAAAACCATCAGCCTTCTACATACTTTCTTATCTTCTCGCTGTTTTCAGCAGAAAGCTCAACAAATTTAACGCCTATGCCGACATTGGGCTGGGCATGCTGAACACGCGCCATTGCAGTGATATTCTCCTCGCCGATTTTAAAACTTATCTCAAAAATCGTTCCCGCAATAAAACTGAACTGCGTATAGACATACATGCCGTCAATGCTTATATCCAGCGCCTCGGCCCTTATCACGCCGTTTATCACCACATCTTTGGTTACCAGCGCCCTTTTTGTTCTCCTGTCATCTTTACTGCTCATTGCGTATCCTCGCTGCGAGCCGGGCCTGGCCGCCCTGAGCCGTTAATGCTGTCAACAAACCCTGTATTGAACTCGCCGTTCACAAAGTCAGCTTGTAAAAAAACCTTCTTATGAAAAGGTATAGTTGTCTTTATCCCTTCAATAATAAATTCATCAAGGGCGCGCTTCATTCTTGAGATGGCCTCTTCCCTGTTTCTGCCGTGCACAATAACCTTTGCTATAAGCGAGTCGTAATATGAAGGCACTGTCCATCCGCTGTAAACAGATGTGTCTACGCGCACACCCGGGCCGCCGGGAAGAGAGAGGAATGTAATCTTGCCGGGATTCGGGATAAAGCGCTCCGGGTCCTCGGCATTTATCCTGCACTCTATGGCATGGCCGTAAAATTTTATCTGGTGCTGTTTATATTCAATCAAAGAACCTGCGGCAAGTTTTATCTGTTCTTTTACCAGGTCCATGCCGCTGATCATCTCAGTGACAGGATGCTCAACCTGAATCCTTGTATTCATCTCCATGAAATATATATTGCCTTCCATATCCACGATAAATTCCATGGTCCCTATGTTCCTGTACTTAATGGCCTTTGCCGCCCTTACAGCAAGCTCTCCGATTTTTTTTCTGAACTTCTCTGTTGACACAGGGGATGGCGCTTCTTCTATAAGTTTCTGATGCCTTCTTTGTATTGAACAGTCTCTCTCCCCGAAATGCACTGTGTTGCCTTTGCTGTCAGCAGCTATCTGAACTTCTATGTGCCGTATCTCAGGGATATACTGTTCAACATAAAGCTCGCCGTTACCGAATGCGGCAAGAGCTTCTCTTTGTGCCATATAAAATGCCTGTTCAAGGGCGCTTTCTTCATTTACGATTCTCATCCCCCTGCCTCCGCCGCCTGCGGATGCCTTGATAATTACGGGAAAGCCTATTTTCTTTGCCACCTTCATGGCAAGCTCTTCTGAAATAACAGGGCCGTCGCTTCCCGGCACAACAGGGATGCCGCGCCTTTTCATCATCTGCCTTGCCTTTGCCTTATCGCCGCCGACTCTTATATTCTCAGGCGTAGGGCCGATAAATGTTATACCTGATGTGGCGCACGCCTCTGCAAAATGGGGATTTTCAGATAGAAAACCATAACCGGGATGCACTGCCTCTGAATCCGTTATTTCAGCGGCGCTGAGTATTCCGGGAATATTAAGATAGCTCTGGGCAGAATTTGCAGGCCCGATGCAGACAGCCTCATCCGCAAGCCTCACATGCAAGGCTTCTTTTTCCACATCTGAATATACGGCTACTGTCTTTATGCCGAGTTCCTTGCAGGCGTGTATTACCCTTACTGCAATCTCTCCGCGGTTTGCTATAAGTATCTTTTTAAAAAGTTCCATGTCTTTTAACTCTTTAAACCGGCTCTATCAGGAAAAGCGGTTCTCCGTATTCCACAGAATGCCCGTTTTCAACAAGAATTCTCACGATAACGCCTTCCACCTCAGATTCTATCTCGTTCATAAGTTTCATCGCCTCTACAATGCACAATACCTGCCCCTTTTTTACCCTTGCGCCCGTTTGCACGAATGGTTCTGTCTCCGGGGATGACGACCTGTAGAAGGTCCCTACTATTGGCGAAGTCACCGTAATAAGCCTTTGAGTATCCTCAGCAGGTTCAACTGCCGGTTTTTCATGCGCAACCACAGGCCTTGTCAGTTCAATGGAAGACAGCCGTTTCTCTCTCCGTATCTTAACCTTATTGCCGTCTTTCTCTATCTGGAGCTCTGTGATGTCCGTGTCCTTAAGCAGTTCTATAAGCCCTTTTAAATCATCAAGTTCCATTTTACCCCCCCCACGTTAAAGTGTCAAAGAGTCAAAGTGTCATAGGGTCAAAGTTGCTCCCCGCCTCGGCGGGTTCGCCTGAGGCGAATGATACTTTGATACTCTGACACTGTCACTACTTTACTCTTTCTATATATACGGATGTCCTTGTATCAACTCTTATCGTATCTCCCTCATTTATATGAAAGGGCACCCTGACCACGGCCCCTGTTTCCAAGGTTGCGGGCTTCCCGCCTCCGGAAGCTGTATCGCCTTTAAATCCCGCAGGGTCTGTCTTTGCAACTTTGAGTTCAACGAATGTCGGAATCTCCACGCTTATTGGCATGCCTTTATGATACAGGATTTTTACTGTGTTATTTTCTTTAAGAAAGTTAATTGCTTCGCCAAGCTGTTCACGGGTAAGCGGAATCTGCTCATAGGTTTCCGAGTCCATAAAATAGCACAGGTCACCCTGAGCATACAGGTACTGCATGCTCTTTTCCTCAAGCCCCGGGGTTTCAAGTTTCTCGCCTGACCTGAACGTTTCTTCAAGAACTGCGCCGGTTTTAATATTCCTCATTTTTGTTCTGACAATAGCGCCGCCCCTTCCCATCTTAACATGCTGAAATTCCACTATTTCGCATGGCTCGCCTTTAAATTCAACCTTAAGGCCTTTTCTGAAATCACTTGTAGAAATCAATTTAAATAACCTCCAATTCCCTCGGCAGTTTTGTCAGCACTTCAGCACCTTTCGGCCTCACAAGCACCATATCCTCTATCCTTACTCCGCCTGTCCCGGGGACATAAATTCCGGGCTCTACTGTAAATACCATGTTTTCCTTAATAGTCTCTTTCCTGTTCCAGGTTATATACGGTGATTCATGAACCTGAAGCCCGACGCCATGCCCTGTGCCATGCCCGAAACATCCGGCATATCCTGCCTGTTTTATAACATCCCGCGCAGAATTGTCAATCTCCCTGCTGTCTATGCCGGCTGATATTGCGGACACAGCCTTTCTGTTTGCTTCCAGCACTGTCTTGTATATTTTTCTTTTTTCCCAGGTATCAGAGCCTCTGATAAGCAGGGTCCGCGTCATATCGGAAAAATAACCTCCGGCCTCTCCTCCCCAGTCTATAACAACAAGGTCTCCTGCCTCCAGCTTTTTCTCTGACGGCCTTGCATGAGGCATTGACGAATTCCTGCCGGAAGCAATTATTATATCAAATGGGACACATTTACATCCCTCTCTTTTGAGATTCTCCTCAAGCATCACTGCCAGCCTTTTCTCTTTTGCGCCTGTTCTGATATAAGGCTTCACTGCAAGGAATGCTGATTCAGCGCGTCTTACGGCCTCTTTAATCAGTGCCTTTTCCCTTTCTTCTTTTACCGCCCTGAGCCTTTCAATAAAATCCTTAAAGGGTTTGAGCACAATGCCTTTTTTTGAAAGCGCATCAAAAAATCCGTAAGAAACAGATGATTCAAACCCGACCTTTTTTATGCCGAGTTTTTTTGCAAGCGCAGACACGGTTTTGGCTCTTTTTTCTTTCTCAATAACAATATCCCATCCCTTTACCTCGCACCCGGCCTGCTCTTTATACCTGAAGTCAGTAACAAAAAAATTGGCTGTCCTCGTTATCAGCAGAAATCCTGAAGAGCCGCTGAATCCAGTAAAATATCTGACATTATTTATATCAGTTACAAGAAACCCGTCAATGCCTTTAAAGGACGTTCTTATGCCGGCAAGCCGTGAGTTCATCAAGCTTAGTTGGAAAGAATGGTTTTTACGGCCCGGAGGGCCAGAAGATAGCTGTCTCCGCCAAAACCGCTTATCTGGCCTGTTGCGACCTCAGCAATATAGGATTTTCTTCTGAATTCTTCACGTTTATGAATATTAGATATATGCACCTCAACAGCAGGTTTGCCCACTGCTGATATGGCATCCCTTATCGCAATGCTCGTATGCGTGTATGCAGCCGGATTTATTATAAGCGCATCGTAATCTCTCTTCTGAATGGCGTCTATCATTTCAGCCTCGCTGTTTGACTGCATTATAGTAAGCTTTATGCCAAGCTCAGAGGCCAGGGCTGTTAATTTATTGTTCACGTCATCAAGGGAAAAAGTCCCGTAAATTTCAGGCTCTCTTTTCCCGAGCATATTAAGATTAGGCCCGTGTATGACTAAAACCTTCAAATATCCTCCCTTCAGCTTTAAGCTGAGAGTTATTTTATCAGTTTTACCTATATAAACTCAACCGCTTCTTCCCTTGATACCCTTTGAGGAGGAGAGGGATTTTTTGAAGGATAACCAACAGGAATTATTACAACAGGCTTTAAGTTCATCGGGAGATTAAGAATCCTTGTTAGTTCATTTTCACGAAATGCGCCAACCCAGCATGTCCCGAGTTTATTGTCAAAGGCAACAAGCATCATAGCCATAATACTGCATGCAACATCCTGAATAGAATAAAGAGTAACTCCCCTCTCTCCGTATTTGCCTGCAACATGACTGTCAGTGCAGCCCACTATAACCAGCGGAGCCTGTGCAATAAACCCCTGATTCAAAGCAGCCTCCGCTATCTTTATTTTTACTGCCTCATCCCTGATAAAGTAGAATTTTCTTGATTGAAGGTTCCCGGCGCTCGGCGCCCATATTAATGATTCCGTAAGCTTATCAATTAAGTCTTCAGGTATATCTTTCTTTTGAAAATTGCGGATACTTCTTCTGTTCTTAACTGCCTCCAGAATATTCATGCGTCACCTCTTAAAGCTTTAACAGCGCAAGTCCCGATGCAGGATCAAGCTCCCTGACAGCATTCACCCCTTCTATCTCCACAATAACCGCCTCCAGCACAAGAAATGTCTCGGATTTTTCTCTCAGGCATCCAACCTTGACACTGTCCCTCTTCCCGAATGCGCCGTGAAGATGCACCTTGGGCTCATCACCTTGATAAAATATTGTGCCCACGCCTACAATCTCATGGCTTTCTCCGAGTTCCCTCCACATTGGAACAGGAGGCATGACATCTTTTTCCGGGCCCACAACAATTTTCCCTTCGCGCATCCCTCCAACAAGATACACAACAGCTGCCTTTATGTTTTCCTTCTTTGCTATGCCGGTGAGATTGGAAAGCACATCCTCTTTATCTTCAAACCGCGCAACCACAACCCTTCCTGTCCTGCCGACCTGATATTTCACAGTCCTTTCGTCCCCCTCTCCTTCTATTTCTCCTTTTAAGGTTCTTTAAGGGCTATTATATCATGCTGTCAGAAGCAAAATTATGTTAAAATATAAAATCCCATAAATCAAGAAAGGCCTCACACTATGTTTAATATGAAAGCCGTAGAGCCTACAAGGCTTGACCCTGAAACAAAATTCAAATTCAGATGTCATAAGGGCATAAAGTGCTTCACGGCATGCTGCAGCAACATTAACATAATGCTCACCCCATACGATATTCTGCGCCTGAAAAACAGGCTCAAAATGTCATCAGAGGAGTTTCTTGGAAAATATACATTTTCAAAGATTGACGAGAAGTCTTCGCACCCTTATCTCTATCTTAAAATGTCAAAAGATGAAAAACAAAGCTGTCCGTTTGTAACCTTCCCCGGCGGCTGTGAGATATATACTGACCGGCCTGCAAGCTGCAGATACTATCCTATTGGCCAGGCAACACTCAAAAAACAAAAAGACGACGAGATAGTGCATGAGGAGTTTTACTTCTTTGTCAGGGAAGAGCATTGCCTCGGCTACAAAGAAGATACACCGTGGACCATAGCGTCGTGGAGGGCTGATCAGGAGGTAAATCTTTACGATGAGATGAACAGGGAATGGAAGAGCATTCTTATGAGAAGAGACCTTCCCGGCAAAGAGCCACTTGACCCTCAAAAACAGTCTCAGTTTTATATTGCAAGCTATGACATTCATGCATTCAGGCGGTTTGTCTTTGAAAGCAGATTTCTTGATGTTTTTGATATAGATAAAAAAGAAGTAGAAAAAATGCGCAACGACGAAGTTGCCCTCATGAAGTTCGGGTTTAACTACCTCAAATATCTCCTCATGATAGAAGAGAGCCTTAAGGTTAAGCCCGAGGCGATAAAGGCAAAAAAGTAGTTTCGCCGCTTGTTTAAAAGCCTTGCTCTGTACTGGCCTTTCCCCTGCCTTTTGCTTTTAGCCTTTTTGTGGTATAGTGATTTAAATCACGGAATACTGGGGACACTTCCTGTATTTCCTGACAACAAGGAGCTTGAAAAATGAAAACCTATTTATCATTTATAACTCCGGCGATTGTCTGTCTCGCTGCTTTTTTGTCCGGCTGTGCAACTTCGGATAAGACGGATTGGAAGGTGCTTCAGGAAGACGCCTATCACAACAGGTTCTCTTACGACACAAAGAGCGTGGAGCGCACACCTGCGGGCACACTCAAAGCTTGGGCGAGTTCCAACGGTTCAAGGTATCTTTACGATATAGACTGCAAGAACAAAAAGATGCGCATTCTTGAGGGGCACGGCGCTGACCCTGACAAATGGTTTGATGTCCTGAGTAATTCAGGAGACCAATTGCTTTACGATGAGGTATGCCGGTAACAAAAAAGCCCCGCTCTTAAGGCGGGGCTTTCAATTAATTTTATTTAAAACTGAAAATTACTTCTTCTCTTCGGTTTTCTTCTCTGCCTTTGCCTTCTTTTCCTCTTTAGGCTTCTTTATGCTCTCGTAGTCTATGAACTCAAGAACAGCCATAGGTGCTCCGTCTTTAACCCTGTTCCTTGTCTGCACCAGCCTCAGATAACCGCCGTTTCTGTTGCTAAACCTCGGCGCTATCTCGCTGAACAGCTTTGCCACAACAGCCCTGTTCGGAACATATGAAAGCACAAGGCGTTTTGAATGGAGGTCGCCTTTTATCCCCATGGTGACAATTCTCTCGGCAATCGCTTTCGCGGCTTTCGCCTTTGCAAGTGTTGTCTCTATCCTCTGATACTCTAACAACGAAGAAACGATTCCTTTCAGAAGCGCCTTCCTCTGGTTTGCCGTTCTTCCGAATAATCTTCCGCTTGATTTATGACGCATCTTGTCCTACGCTCCTGACCTGTGAAGTTGCCATTTTATTTACCATTTCTCTGTCAATCTTCATGCCGAAATTAAGCCCCATATTCTGAAGCATTTCTTTGATTTCATTAAGAGACTTCCTACCGAAATTTTTTGTCTTCAGCATCTCTGACTCTGTTCTTTCAACAAGGTCTGCAATAATCCTGATGTCTGCATTTCTCATGCAGTTATAGGCTCTTACGGAAAGCTCCAGTTCATTAACGCTCTTGAGAAGATTAGGATTAAACACCGGCGCATCTCCTCCGAGCCCCTCGGAACTGCTCATTTCAAATTCTGCGTTTTCCTCATCCTGCTCAAGCATGAAGATGCGCATATGGTCCGTAACTATTGCCGCAGCCTGAGAGACTGCTTTTTTCGGCGTTACGCTTCCGTCCGTCCATATTTCCATCACAAGCCTGTCGTAGTCTGTTGCCCTTCCGACTCTTGCCTTCTCAACCCAGAAATTCACTTTTCTGACCGGGCTGAAAACAGAGTCTACAGCAATCATGCCAACAGGCAGTTCTTCTTCCTTGTTGAGTTCGGCTGACACATATCCCCTGCCCTTCTTAATGTACATCTCAGCCTCAAAGACAGCCCCCTTGTCAAGGGTGGCTATAAGCTGTTCCGGATTAAGTATCTCAACGCTTGAATCAACCTGAATGTCATAGCCTTTAACTTCACCGGGGCCCTTAACTTTTATTGTGGCTATCCGCTTTCCGTCAGTATGCATCTTGACCCTGAGCTTTTTTATGTTCAGGATGATGTCCACCACATCTTCTTTGACGCTGGTGATGGATGAAAGCTCATGAACAGCGCCTGTTATTTTTACTGCTGTTACTGCCGCGCCTTCCAGAGACGACAATAGAACTCTCCTTATGGAGTTCCCGAGTGTTGTCCCGAAACCGCGCTCTAACGGCTCCGCCACGAGCCTGCCGTAGGTGCTCGTTAAGGTCTCTTCGTCAAACTGGCTGTTGTCAGGTAACTGAAAGCCTTTTTTCTTTAAATCCATATAAGGCCTCCCACGCCTCTTTTATTTTTTAAAAATTTACTTTGAATAAAGTTCAACTATTAATTGTTCCTGAACAGGCAACTGCATCTCTTCCCTTGACGGAATATGCAGCACCTTCCCTTTGAAGCTTGCGCTGTCAACTTCAACCCATGCAGGAATTCCCCTGTTCTCAAGCCTTGTCATGTTATCAGCAAGAGCCGGAATTTTTCTGCTCTTCTCCTTAACCTCGATTACATCTCCAGCCTTAACAAGATACGAAGGTATGCTGACTGCCCTGCCATTCACGGTAAAATGCCCGTGCGTTATCAGTTGTCTCGCCTCTCTCCTGTTTATCGCAAAACCCATTCTGAACACCGCGCTGTCCATGCGGCGCTCAAGAAGCTGGAGCAGTAATTCCCCTGTTGCGCCTTTTCTTCTTTCTGCCTCATGAAAACATATTCTAAACTGCTTCTCAAAAAGCCCGTAACTTTTTCTCGTCTTCTGTTTTTCCCTGAGCTGGATACCGTAATCCGAGATTTTCGTGCGTCTCTGTCCGTGCTGGCCCGGCGGATATTTCCTCCTCTCCACCGAACATTTCTCGGTGAAGCACCTGTCTCCTTTTAGAAACAGCTTGTCACCTTCTCTACGGCACACTCTGCATAAAGGCCCTGTATATCTTGCCACTTTTAAACTCTCCTTCTTTTTGGAGGCTTACATCCATTATGAGGAACAGGAGTAACGTCCTTTATAAGGTTGACCTCAAGTCCGGCTATCTGCAATGCCCTGATAGCTGATTCTCTGCCTGCGCCCGGCCCTTTCACAAAAACATCCAATTGTTTCATGCCTACGTCCATGGCCTTTTTAGCCGCTGATTCTCCTGCCATCTGAGCGGCATAAGGCGTTCCCTTTCTGGAACCCTTAAATCCAAGGCTGCCTGCGCTTGCCCATGCAACAACATTCCCGTTAGGGTCTGTTATGGATACTATCGTATTATTAAATGTCGCCTGAATATGTGCGGCTCCGACATTTACATGTTTTCTGTCTTTTCGCGCGCTCTTTTTCCGCTGAGCCATCCGCTATGCCTCCTTCTTTTTGCCCATGATAGTTTTCCTTGGCCCTCTGCGGGTGCGGGCATTTGTCTTTGTTCTCTGTCCCCTCACAGGAAGCCCTGTCTTATGCCTTACGCCCCTGTAACAGCCGATTTCCATAAGCCTTTTGATGCCCATGGTAATCTCACGCCTGAGGTCGCCCTCTACTTTAAACTCCTTGTCAATGGCGGATCTTATCTTTACAATATCTTCGTCAGTGATGTCCTTTACTCTTATGTTGGGATTCACCTTATTCTCGTCAAGTATTTTCTTTGACAAAGACCTGCCTATCCCGAATATCCTTGTCAGCCCTATCTCAATCCGTTCATTTTTTGGTAAATCAACGCCAGCGATTCTCGCCATTATAACTCCTGCCTTTTAATTTTTAACTTTGTCCACCCTGAACTTTTAATTGTTTTCATTACCCCTGCCTCTGCTTATGACGGGGATTTTCGCATATTATTCTTCTAACGCCTTTTCTTTTTATAACCTTGCACTTAGCGCATATCGGTTTTACTGACGAACGAACTTTCATATCTACCTCTGCTCTTTCTAACCTTTAACTTTTATTTAAACCTATATGTTATCCTGCCTCTTGTAAGGTCATACGGCGAGAGTTCCACCGTAACCTTATCGCCAGGCAATATCTTTATAAAATGCATCCTCATCTTGCCGGAAATATATGCGAGGATTATCTGCCCGTTTTCAAGCTTTACTCTAAACATCGCATTCGGCAGCGTTTCTACAATAGTACCCTCTACCTCTATGTTTTCCTCTTTAGGCATTAGCTGAAGAGTATAACATCTACGCTACATTTTCGTCAAGATTCTTGCGTCTCCGTCAGTAACGGCAATCGTATGCTCAAAATGCGCCGAGAGCCCGCTGTCCATAGTTACTGCCGTCCACCCATCGTCAAGTATGCTGACCTCATGCCCGCCTGTATTAACCATCGGCTCAATTGCTAAGGTCATGCCTTCTTTCAGTCTTGGTCCCTGCCCTGAGATGCCGAAATTCGGAACCTGAGGTTCTTCATGAAGCGACATGCCGATTCCATGCCCGACAAATGCCTTCACCACTGAAAAACCGTTCGCCTCAACATAATTCTGAATCGCAGACGATATATCCGACACCCTGTTGCGGGGCGTCGCTTTTTCTATCCCTTTATAAAGGGCTTCTTCTGTTACCCTTAAAAGTTTTTTTGCAAGCGGGCTTACCTCGCCGACAGGCAGGGTAACTGCCCCATCACCATAAAAACCATCCCTGTAAACTCCAAGGTCTATACTTAACACATCCCCTTCGTTAATCCTCAAACGGGACGGAATCCCGTGAACAACCTGGTCATTTACAGATGTACAAATGCTCGCAGGGTATCCCCTGTATCCCTTAAATGCCGGGGTCGCGCCCTTTGAAATTATTTTTTCTTCTGCAAACATCTCTATCTCTTTTGTTGTAATGCCCGGTTTCACAAATTCCCTCAGGTCTTCCAGAATCTCAGCAACTATTTTACAGGCATGAGCCATCCGCTCAATTTCCCCAGGAGTCTTTATGACAATCATTACCTCCTGCCTTTTATCCTGCCCTTCTTTAAAAAGCCCTCATATGAGCGGGTAACGAGATGCGACTCAATCTGAGACACTGTGTCAAGGGCAACCCCTACAACAATCAGAAGAGAAGTCCCTCCAAAATAAAAAGGCACATTGAACTTGCTTATAAGAATCTCGGGAATAATACACACAACTCCAAGGTACACTGCGCCGACAAAAGTCAATCTTGACATGACCCTGTAAATGTATTCCGATGTCTTCTGGCCCGGCCTGACGCCTGGGATATATCCCCCGTATTTTTTCAGATTGTCCGCTATATCCACAGGGTTAAACACGATTGCGGTGTAAAAATAAGCAAAGAAAAATATCATGCCGACATATAGAGTTGTATAAAGAATAGTGCCCGGAGAAAGCTGCTTTGCAACGCCCTGAACCCACGGGATTGCTATAAACCCTGCTATAGTTGCAGGAAACATTATTATTGAAGACGCAAATATTGGCGGGATAACGCCTGATGTGTTGACCTTCAAAGGCAGGTGAGTGCTCTGGCCTCCGTATATCTTGCGGCCGACAAGCCGCTTTGCATACTGAACCGGTATCTTTCTCTGCCCTCTTTCAATAAATATAATCACGCCTATAACGGCAACCATCATCGTAACAAGAAAGATAACAAGGAATATTGAAAGCTCTCCTGCTCTCAACAATTGATAGGTGCTTATTACGGCGTTAGGGAATCTTGCCACAATTCCGGCAAAGATTATAAGCGATATACCGTTGCCTATTCCCCTTTCCGTTATCTGTTCCCCAAGCCACATTATAAACGCCGTGCCTGATGTAAGCGTTATCATTGTCATCAGCCTGAATGACCAGCCCGGGCTCTGTATAAAAGCGCCGCCTGCCATGCTCTCAAGTCCAACGGCAATGCCTAATGACTGGATTGCGCTTATAACAACTGTTGCATATCTTGTATATCTGGTAATCTTCTTTCTGCCTGCTTCTCCTTCTTTGGCAAGCTTGCCGATTGCGGGGATAACAACTGTCAGGAGCTGAAAAATAATTGAGGCGCTTATATAAGGCATAATCCCAAGGGCAAATATGGTAACCCTTGAAAGCGCTCCGCCTGAAAACATATCAAAGAACCCCATGAGAGCGCCCGCGCCGCTTTCGGCAAGGAATTTACTCAGCTCCTCGCCGTTTATGCCCGGAGTCGGTATATGGCCTCCTATCCTGTATACAATAAGAAGCGAGAGCGTAAAGATTACCCTGTTTTTTAACTCAGGGACTCTAAAGATATTCTGTAAGTTTGAAAGGATTCTCATTGTAGAAATTAAAAGTTAAAAGTTATAAATGCAAATTTAATGAATTTGATTATCATATATCAGGCAGGCCTTATATGGCTTATATGATTTTGCATTTTTATGTTAGATTTTTTCTGCCTTGCCGCCTGCAGCAGCAATCTTTGCCAGAGCTGATTCGCTGAAAAAATCAGCCTTTATTGTCATAGGCCTTTTCAGATCTCCATCACCGAGAATCTTTATGCCGTCTCTTATTTTCTTTATCATCCCTATTTCAAAGAGAACCTCAGTCGTGATAACGTCAATACCCTCAATCCCTGCAATATCTTTCAGGTTGACTGTTGTGTATTCCTTAGCAAAATGATTTTTAAACCCTCTCTTGGGGATTCTCCTCTGCAATGGCATCTGTCCGCCTTCAAAACCTGCGCCTTTTCCGCTGCCTGCGCGCGCTTTCTGCCCTTTATGCCCCTTGCATGACGTCTTGCCATGGCCGGAGCCTATTCCGCGGCCTACCCTCTTATTTCTTTTTCTGCAGCCGTCTGCGGGCTTTAAATCCTCTATCCTCATTTAACTCCTCCGCTATTTACTCGCCTGCGGCGAGTTTGTTTCCTGCGCTTCTTCCTCTGTCCTTCCTCTCAACTTGCGAACCGAATCAGGATCTTTAAGCTTCAGCAAGCCGTCAATTGTAGCCTCTGCGGTATTATAAGGATTATGGCTGCCGATTGCCTTGGCAACAATATCCTGAATTCCGGCAACATCCAGCACCGCCCTTACAGCGCCGCCTGCAATAAGCCCTGTTCCCTTGACTGCAGGATTCATAACAATATAACCGGAACCGAATCTGCCTGTTATCCTATGGGGAATTGTTCCATCTTTCAGGGGGAATTTAACCAATGATTTCTTTGCCTGTTCAACGGCCTTTCTTATTGCCTCTGGAACTTCCTTTGCCTTGCCTTTACCTATGCCCACTATGCCGTCCCCGTTTCCGACAGCAACCAGCGCAGCAAAAGAAAATCTTCTTCCGCCCTTCACAACCTTCGCAACCCTGTTTATAAATACAACCTTATCTTTCAGAGTCAGCCCATCCGGATCAATTCTTTTCACCATGCCCCCTGTTATAGCTGATAGCTCTCAGCCAATAGCTGACAGCCAATAAGTCCCATGATTTTTATATTTGTATTTCGCATGTTAGAACTCAAGCCCGTTTTCTCTGGCGGCATCTGCCAATGCCTTGACCCTGCCATGATAAAGATAGCCGCCCCTGTCAAAAACAACCTTTTTTATTCCTTTTTTCAATGCCTTTTTTGCTATAAGTTCGCCTACTTGCTTTGCCGCTGCAATGTTTCCCTTGCCTGACTTCTTATCTTTGCCTTTCAGCTCTTTATCAATGCTTGATGCGGCAACAATTGTGCCGCCCTTAAAATCATCTATTATCTGGGCATACATGTGTGACAGGCTCCTGTAAACTGAAAGCCTCGGCCTATCAGTTGTGCCTGCAACTTTTTTCCTTATTCTTTCGTGCCTTCTTGTTCTTGCGTCTTTCATTTCCGCTGCCAACGTATCCTCCAAAATTAGTTTTTAGCTATGAGCTCATAGCCTATAGCTAACAGCTACTTTTTCCCTGCCTTGCCTACTTTGAGCTTTAATCTCTGACCCGCGTATCTTACCCCTTTGCCTTTATAGATATCAGGAGACCTCAGCGCCCTTAAGTCTGCTGCAATCTGTCCCATCTGCTGTTTGTCAATGCCTGTCAATGTAATCTGCGTCTGCTTCTGATCTACGGCAGCCTTAATGCCGGAAGGCAGAATGAATTCTACAGGATGAGAGTATCCAAGCGCCAGCACAAGCTTATTGCCCTGAACCTGAGCCCTATAACCCGTGCCGGTAATTTCAAGCACTCTCTGGTAACCTGATGAGACTCCTGATACCATATTTGCTATAAGATTTCTTACAAGCCCGTGCAATGCCCTAACGTTCTTGGTTTCCTCTGTTCTTCCAACAACAACCTTCCCTTCTTTAACCTCAATCTGCACTCCGGCGGGGAATCCGGACGAAAGCTCGCCTTTAGGCCCTTTGACGCTCAAAGCTGCCCCCTCAATTTTTACATCTACACCTTTTGGTATATCTATCGGTTTTTTCCCTATCCGCGACATAATTCACTCCGTGAAAATTTAAAGTTTAAAATTAAAAATTCAAAGATATGGAATTCATTAATTTTTAACTTTGCATTTTGCATTTTAAATTTATTTTTACCACACATAACAAAGAATCTCGCCGCCGACACCTTCACGCCGGCAAGTGCTGTCACTCGCGACACCCTTGGGCGTTGTCAGCACAGCCATGCCCACGCCTCCCATTACCCTCGGTATCTTCTTACCGCTGACATAAACCCTGCGTCCGGGCTTGCTTATTCTTTTCAGCCCTGATACGACATTATTGCCGTCAACGTATTTAAGCGTAATCCTCAAAATGCCCTGCTTGTCATCTTTTAAGATTTTATATGCTTTTATGAAACCCTCTTCCTTAAGAATCTTCACTATTTCAAGCTTAAGTTTTGAAGCGGGAATATCAACTTTTTCCGCGCGGATAGTAATCGCATTTCTAATGCGCGTAAGCATGTCTGCTATTGGATCAGTTATCATTTGTCACCTCTTTACCAGCTTGATTTTGTTACGCCGGGCAACTGCCCTTTAAGGGCAAGATTTCTGAAACATATCCTGCATATTCCGAAATCTCTCATAAATGCCCTCGGCCGGCCGCAGATTCTGCACCTGTTATATGCCCTTACTTTAAATTTAGGCGCCTTTTTCACCTTTTCCATCATACACGTCTTAGCCATCAGTTACTCCTTCTTCCCGACTTCGCTTTTTACTTTTTCTTTCCTGAACGGCATTCCCATATGAGCCAGCAAGGCCCTGCTTTCCTTATTTGTTTTCGCGGTGGTGCATATTGTAATATCAAGCCCGTGCACGGATTCAACCTTATCATATTGTATCTCAGGAAAGATAAACTGCTCTTTTATTCCAACCGAGTAGTTGCCTTTTCCGTCAAAAGACTTTGCCGAAACACCTTTAAAATCCCTGACCCTCGGCAGCGCAAGGTTTATGAACCTGTCAAGAAATTCATACATAATATTGCCCCTTAACGTAACCTTACATCCTATGGGCATGCCCTGCCTGAGCTTAAAGGTAGCAATTGACTTCTTAGCCTTAGTGATAACTGCCTTTTGCCCCGTAATAATGCCAAGCTCTTTCTGAGCTGCCTCAAGCAATTTAATGTTCTGGATTGCCTCGCCAAGCCCCACATTAAGAACTACCTTCTCAACTTTCGGAACCTGCATAACGTTCTTGTATGCAAACTCCTTCTTCAGAGATGGAATTATCTCTTTTGAATATTTCGCCTTTAATCTTGGAATCTTTACTGGTCTATCGCTTCTTTGCATTTTTTACACACCCGTGTTTTTTTTCCGTCTCCAAAAACCGCGCTTGCAATCCTCGCAGGTTTACTGCACCTGGGGCAGACAAGCATAACATTAGATCTCTGAAGCGGAGACTCTTTCTCTATAATCCCGCCCTGTGTATACTTCTTGTTCGGTTTCATATGTTTTTTAATAATGTTTACCCTCTCTATTAAAAGCTCATCTTTAGAAGGCATAACTGAAAGTACGCGCCCTTTCTTGCCCTTTTCCTTGCCGGTTATAACTAAAACCGTATCGTTCTTCTTAATATTGAATCCCATTATTTACAGTACCTCCGGCGCCAGCGATATTATCTTCATAAACTCTTTCCACCTAAGTTCTCTCGCGACAGGCCCGAATATCCTTGTGCCTACAGGCTCTCCCTGCGGATTTATCAGAACTACGGCGTTCTGGTCAAACCTTATGTATGAACCGTCGGATCTCCTCTGTTCCTTTTTTGTCCTTACAACAACAGCCCTTGCCTTTGCGCCTTTTTTGACATTGGATTCAGGTATGGCTTCCTGAACGCTGACGACTATTACATCTCCGAGCCGCGCATATCTCCTGCGCATGCCGCCAAGCACTTTTATGCACCTGGCTCTCTTGGCGCCTGAATTGTCCGCTACTTCCAGTATGCTCCTGTCCTGAATCATTCCCTATTGCTCCTTATGCCTTTTCAAGTATGCTTAAAACGGTCCACCTTTTATCTTTGCTGCGCGGCCGTGTCTCAGTTACAGAAACCGTATCTCCCACCTTGCACTTGTTTTCTTCGTCATGGGCTTTAAACCTGGTTATCTTCTTAATCACCTTTTTATATTCAGGGTGCTGAACATGCCTTGTAACAGTAACCACAACGGTTTTGTCCATCTTATCGCTAACGACTTTGCCTGTATAAGTTTTTTCTGCCATCCTGAACCTCTTTTTTAACTTTTAACTTTTTTCGCCTCAGGCGAATCAGCCGAGGCTGATAACTTCTCAGTTGTTATTGTCAGTATCTTGGCTATATCTTTTCTAAGCGCATTTATACGCTTAGGATTTTCTACTTCACCTGTGGCAAGCCTGAACTTCAGGTTAAAAAGCTCTTTTCTGACATCCTGCTCCTTTTGTTTTAATTCTTCAACTGTCAACGCCCTTAATTCTGAGGGTTTCATGCTACTGTCTCCCCCCTCTTTACAAACCTTGTAGCAATCGGAAGCTTATAAGACGCGAGGCTAAACGCTTCCTTCGCTATCTCCTCTGTAACGCCGGCAACTTCATACAGAACTCTGCCCGGCCTGACAACAGCAACCCAGTATTCCGGATTCCCTTTCCCCTTACCCATTCTTGTTTCTGCGGGTTTTTTAGTTATAGGCTTATCAGGAAATATTCTTATCCATAGCTTACAGCCCCTCTTGGCGTGTCTTGTTATTGCTATCCTTGCCGCCTCAATCTGCCTGCTTGACACCCAGCCCGGCTCCATGGCCTTAAGCCCGAATTCTCCGAAAGAAACTTTGGCTCCGGTGTATGCCTTGCCGTTCATGTTGCCTTTCTGCATCTTTCTGAATTTGACTTTCTTCGGCATCAGCATTGCTTACTCTACCCCCTTATGCACTTCCGGAAGCACCTCTCCGTTATATATCCAAACCTTAACTCCTATTTTCCCGTAAGTTGTCTTTGCCTCTGAAAATCCATAATCTATGTCAGCCCTGAAGGTGTGAAGGGGAACCCTGCCTTCCCTATACCACTCGCTTCTTGCGATTTCAGCGCCTGCGAGACGGCCGTTACATGCCACCTTAACGCCAAGAGCCCCGAATCTCTGAGCCGAGATAACTGCCTTTTTCATTGCCCTTCTGAACGCAATTCTTTTTTCAAGCTGAAGAGCTACATTCTCCGCAACAAGCTGTGCGTCAACCTCAGGCTTTCTTACTTCCTTTATATCTATAGCAACCTGCTTTCCTGTCATCACTTCAAGATCTTTCCTGAGCTTCTCAACCTCAGCGCCTTTTTTCCCTATAATAATTCCGGGCCTTGCCGTGTGAATAATTATCCTTGCCTTCTGTCCTGCCCTTTCAATCTCAACACGTGAAACGCCTGCGTGGAACAACTTGTCCTTGATCACCTTTCTTATGGAGATATCTTCATTTAACTGATCAGCATATCCACGCTTAGTGTACCAACGCGAATCCCACGTTCTCGTTATCCCAAGCCTGATTCCTATCGGATGCGTCTTCTGGCCCAAAATTTACCCCCTACGGAATGCAAGTTTTAACTTTGCATTTTTCATTTTGAATTCTCCTCTGATAAGAGGATCGTTATATGGCTCATTCTTTTCCTGATAATATTCGCCCTTCCCATTGACCTTTGCTCAACCCTCTTCAATGAAGGCCCTTGATTTACAAATGCCTTAACGCTCATCTCCTCAGGATTAACAGCCTTCTTCTGCTCTGCATTTGCCATGGCAGACTTTAAAATCTTCTCCACTATATCCGCGCCCCTGTAAGGCATAAACCTCAGGGCAATTAGCGCGTCTCCAGCCTTTTTCCCCTTGATAAGGTCCACAACCCTGCGAACTTTTCTCGGAGTTACCCTTGCAAACTTTAATATTGCCTTTGCTTCCATATTAACCTTTTTTCTCCCTATGCCTTAGCGGGCGCTGCCTTTTCAGACTTTGAATGCCCTTTGAAAGTGCGCGTTGGCGAAAACTCGCCAAGCTTATGCCCCACCATATTTTCAGTCACATAAACAGGTATGAATTTCTTGCCGTTATGAACGGCAAATGTATATCCTATAAAGTCAGGCACTACCGTAGAACGCCTTGACCATGTTTTTATAATCTTCTTATCTCCGCTTTCCATCATAGTCCTGACTTTTTTCATCAGCTTCTCATCAACAAACGGCCCTTTTTTTAATGAACGCGGCAATTTATTTCCTCCTCTTCACAATAAACTTATTTGTTCTCTTATTATGCCTTGTCTTGACGCCTTCAGGCTTGCCCCATGGCGAGCACGGAGGCCTGCCGCCCGAGCTTCTTCCTTCTCCGCCGCCCAGCGGATGGTCTATCGGGTTCATTGCAACGCCCCTTACATTAGGCCTTTTACCAAACCATCTTATCCTGCCTGCCTTGCCGTAAGAGATGTTCTCATGCTCAACATTGCTGACCTGTCCGATTGTTGCCATGCACTCTGAAGGGATAAGCCTGACTTCGCCTGAAGAAAGTCTTACCTGCGCGTATTTTTCATCCTTTGCAACAAGCTGAACAGATGCTCCTGCGCTCCGCGCAAGCCTTGCTCCCTGTCCTGCCCTGATCTCAACATTATGCATGAACGAACCCAGCGGTATATCGCTTAAAGGCAGTGCATTGCCTACCTTAATCTCAGCTCCCTTGCCTGAAACCACTTCGTCTCCTACCTGAAGCGAAACAGGAGCAATGATGTATCTTCTGTCGCCGTCTCTGTATTTAAGCAAAGCAATCCTTGCCGACCTGTTTGGATCATATTCAATGGTTTCAACAATTGCCGGAACGCCTGACTTGTCCCTTTTGAAATCAATCAGCCTGTACGCCCTTTTATTTCCTCCGCCCCTCTGCCATACAGTCACGCGGCCGGTGTTATTTCTGCCGCCCGTCTTTCTTAAAGACCTGACCAGCGGCTCGTACGGCTTGCCCGCAGTTAATTCGCTGAAATCAGAAACTGTCTGAAATCTTCTGCCGGGTGAAGTCGGATTATATTTTTTTATTCCCATTATGAACCCTCTATAAAATCAAGTTTTTCACCCTTTTTAAGGGTAACTACTGCCTTTTTCCTGTCAGACCTTCTGCCGATTGATTTGCCGTGCCGCTTAATTTTTCCCGCGGTATTTATAGTGGCAACCTTCTCTACCTTAACCTTAAAAATCTCCTCTACAGCCTTCCTCACCTCAAGTTTATTTGCATCCTTTGCAACCTCAACAAGAATCTTATTTTGTGACTCCTTAAGATTGCTGCCCTTTTCAGTGAAAAGCGGTTTTTTAATAACAGAATAAAGGCTTATCATGCTGTCTCAGCCCCCTTAATCCCTGCAACTGCTCCCTTTGTAATAAGCAGCCTGTCATGAGCAATTACTGCGTAAGCATTCAGGTCTGATGCGCACGCCACATGAACGCCTGCAATATTTCTTGCTGAAAGCTTTATATTATTATTATTTTCAGGTATCACTATAAGCACGCTTTGCCCCGCAAACCCAAGGGTTTTTATTATAGCCGCCATATCTTTTGTTGAAGGCTTATTAATTGAAAGGTCATTTATAAATGTAATTTCTCCATCTGCAAGTTTTGCGGAAAGCGCATTTTTCAATGCCAGATTTTTTGCCTTGCGGGGAATGCTGTAAGAGTAATCCCTTGGCTGCGGCCCGAATGCCGTTCCGCCGCTCCTCCACAGAGGAGACCTGCTGCTGCCGGCACGCGCCCTGCCTGTATGCTTTTGCTTCCATGGTTTCTTGCCTCCGCCGCTTACCAGCCCTTTGGTCTTTGTGGCATGAGTCCCCTGCCTCTGATTGGCAAGGAAGTTTATGACGGAATCATGCATAACAGCGCTGTTTGCTTTAAGTCCGAAGATTTCCTCGGGCAGATTAATCTTGCCCGCTTTTTTATTATTTATATCTTTTATCTCAATCTCAGGCATATCAGCTTTCCTTCCTTATCATCACATAGGTGCCGGAGGCCCCGGGAACTGCGCCTCTTATCATCAGAATATTCTGGTCAGGTTTGATTTCCACTACTGTAAGATTTTTTGCCGTTACGCGTTCGGAGCCCATATGTCCCGGCATCCTCTGGTTTTTCCATACCCTTGAAGGATACGAACTTGCTCCTATGGAGCCCGGCGCCCGGTAGAACATAGAGCCGTGAGAAGCAGGCCCGCCTGCAAATTTATGCCTCTTAATAACACCCTGAAAACCCTTACCCTTGGAGACTCCTGTTACTGAAACATTGTCTCCCTTGTTAAACTTTTCAACAGTGACAAGGTCTCCGACCTTAAGGTCTCCCATAGGAAATTCCTTAAGCATTTTGTACGGCTTGACACCTGCTTTTTTAAATACTCCGCTTAATGCCTTATTGACCTTTTTCTCTTTTTTTATTTCATTGAATCCGACCTTAACCGCTTCGTATCCGTCTTTTTCAAGAGTCTTAATCTGAACAACACAGCAAGGCCCTGCCTCTATCACTGTAACGGGAACAATCTTCCCGCCTTCAGCAAATATCTGTGTCATGCCTAATTTCTTGCCTAAAATACCTATCACAGCTTTATCTCCACATCAACGCCTGCAGCCAGTTCCAGCTTCATCAATGCATCTACTGTCTGCGGTGTCGGGTCATATATGTCTATAAGTCTTTTATGCGTTCTTATCTCAAACTGCTCCCTTGACTTTTTGTCCACATGAGGCGACCTTAAAACAGTAAACTTGCTTATCCGCGTAGGAAGAGGAATGGGCCCCGATATCCTTGCACCTGTCCTCTGTGCAGTGTCAACTATTTCCTTAACGGAATTATCAAGAACCCTGTGGTCGTACGCTTTTAATTTTATTCTTATTTTCTGGTTCATTATCTTTTCACTTTCAACATTAAACTTTTAACTTTCACGCTATTACCTCAGTCACAACTCCTGCTCCCACTGTGCGGCCGCCCTCTCTTATGGCAAACCTCAGTTCCTTCTCCATTGCTATCGGAGCTATCATCTCT